>JAUWMD010000111.1 GCA_030613345.1 Candidatus Krumholzibacteriota bacterium | reverse complement strand
GGCGAGCAGAAGGAATATGATTACACCGGCAGGCTTGCGAATGCGTTCAGCCATCAGTCGGACGAAGTGCCTTTCCCAGGGGTATCAGAAGTTGACGCCGAGGGACCAGCGGTGGACCCTCGCGAGGTCCTTCGACTGCGGAATGCTGGCCCAGTCTATTCTTACAGTATTATTGAATACGAATCCGAGACCGTAGGTCGCCGATTCGATATTTCCATCCTTGTCGTAAACATACCCGAGACGCAGGGCGATCAGCTCAGAGTATAGGAATTCGGTCCCGCCGTGATACGTGTTGGAGCGCTCGAACTCGACCATCGGCCTGTTGATCTCTCCCGTGATGTACCACTTGCTCACTTCGCTCCATACCGGAGCCCACGCCAAGCTTGCCCTGAGGTTCCTCGGGAGGGGAGACGCCTGGTCCCTGTTCATGTATGTGATCGACGGCCCGAGATTCGAGACGGCGAGACCGAGGTTCATCCTCCTGATACTGGCGCCGCTCACGCCGAAATCGGGGATCTTCCACAACGCGCCGAAATCGACGGCGACGGAGCTTCCCGTTCCCGAAGTGCCCTCGACCGTGACCTCTGCCGGCGCGAGGTTTATGTATACAAACTTCAGGTTCATTCCGATTGCAAGGTGGTCGCCAAGTTTCAGCGCGCCGCCGATCATCGGGGCGATCTCATACGACGATGCGGTTCCCAGCGGTATATTCTCCGGACTTGTCGCTTCCCACTCGCCGTAGGTCAGGTACTGTATCGCGAGTCCGATCGTTCCTATGCCCTTTATCTTGTAGATGCCGCCCAGATATTCGAAGAAGACGTCCGAGGCAAGATCCGGGACTAGCTGTGAATGCATCAGGTCGATGGCGTGATGGTCGACGAACGCCATCCCGGCGGGGTTCCACCACATCGCGGTAGCATCATCGGCAATCGCCCCGAAACACTGGCCCATCCCATTTGCTCTCGCTCCGGGAGGGATTATTAGGCTGCCTGCTCCCGATTCTCCCTGTGCGAACGCCGAGGAAGAGGCTGCAGCGATGATGAGTAATGAGATTGTGATCAGCCTTCTCGTTCTTGCCATGATTCAGGTTCTCCTTCTGTTTGCCTTCTGTATCTTAATTAAGTATCTGAAAACTTCCCGGTCAAGCATTTTGCCCGTGCCGGAAAACGCTTTCCCGTCGTGATAAACATTTTTTTAACAAACGGTTATCTGAGATGTACCGCCTTTCCCCTGACCGTCTCGCTTCGGTTGAAGGAATCCCTGAAGGATACCTCGAGGACGTAGATGTACGTGCCATTCGCGATCCGATCACCGATGAAATCCCTTCCCTCCCAGTAAATGCTGTTGAATCCCTCTTCGGCTGCCAGTTCGGCGTTCCATATCTCGATGCCGGAGAGGTTGTATACGCACAGGATGACGTCGGCCCTGCTGCTCAGCTGAAACACGAAATTCGTCGATTCCGTGAACGGGTTGGGCATGTTGAATACGTCGCTCACCGTGTAGAGGCCCTCCTCAACGACTTCGAAGAGAAGGGTATCAGTCGCCGATTCACCGAGGTTGTCGAATGCCCTGACTATCACGGAGTGCTCGCCGGGCTCGAAACCGGGATGAAGGGGATAATCGACGCGCCCGGTCGTCGAAGAACCATGCTCGTATTCGAAGTATTCCGTCACAAATATCGGATAGCCACTGCGATCGAACTCGAAGAAGATCGAGCTCTGCGGCTCGGTGCCGAGGATGGCGATCCCGTCATCGTCCGATATCTCGGCCACGAGGATAGCCCCCCTCTTCACCTTCGTCGCCTGGCCGGAAAAATATAGGTCTATATCTGGCGGGGCCTCGTTCGGCGGAACGGTCCCTGATGTGACGATCGCCAGTGTATCGGCGGCGCCGACACCGTCGGCTCCCGCCTCGCTGACGTACGAGCGGACCCTCGCCCTCGACCCCGTCCTGCATCTGACCGGTATCACGAAGTCGAGATCGAACCTGCCGGCAGTCACGTCGACCGAGCCCCTGAATATATCCTTGCCGGGAAGCCTGTATTCGAGTTTCTCCTCTTTGCCCCAGTTGATGATGTCCTTGCTGATCATCTCCATCGATTCCTGAACCACGATCTCTGCCGTGCCGTTGAAGGTCGAGAGGAGTTCTCCTCCCTCCGTCACGCGGCCGCTCAGCGTATACCTGTTTCCCGTTTTCATCGTGTCTATGGCGGCGACATCGTGCTCGACCATATGCCTTGGAAGGGCGAGCGTAAACGCGGGGTCGCCGAGCAGCGTGTACTTGGCATTGTTGCTCGTGTACATGTATGTTTTATCGTCGGTCTTTGCCATCATCAGGGCGGTACCGACCGGCTCCGTCGCAGTGCTGTCCCCGCCAGTGAAAAGATAATTGAAATAGACATAGTTCAACTCCGTGTTCGGTCTCAGTATCGTCGGAGCTACTCCCACGATCGCCGCAATAGCCCCGCCGCCATCGAGGACGGTGATCTCCTGCCCCATGCTCCTCTGATAGGGAGATTCCAGGTTGCCGACGGTGCAGGAGAAAGCCAGAAAGAGGGGCTGCTTCGCTGCGTTCATCAGGGAATACAGGTCGGACATCTGCAACACTCTCTCGTCGGAGAGCTGCAGAGGCGATCCGTGCCCCGCGTAGTTGACCACGAGGGCGCCGTTCGACCATTCCTCGATCAGGTCGCTTGTCGCACCGGGCTTGAGGTCCCCGACAAACGGATAGTTGTTCAGGTATATCTTGCTGTAGTCGACGAATCTCGGGATCGGGCCGTCGTCGGCCGTCATCCATTCGGCGTCCCGTGTAAAGTAGAAATCGCTGTTGGTGCTCGTCGAGTTCTCGTCGTCAGCGACGATGATCACCCTGTTTTTCCAGGTCCCCTTGTCGATGCCCGATTCGTGCCTTATCACTCGATCGATCCAGATGTCGGCGTCCCTGCGCGTGAGTACCGGCATCCTGCCGACGGCCACGTCGATCATCCTGTCGAAGCCTGTATCGAGCTTGGCGAGGAAATCGTCGTCCTCGACTCCCTCGTTTTCGTAGTTCACGTTGATGTAGACCGGTACGAAATCGTTCGACCTGCCGAGTATGTCCCTCGCGTCGTAGGTGCAGTTTCCGATGAGCAGTGCGTAATCTATCACAGGCGCGCCGCCGTCGCTGAAATTGTCGTAGAGGAACTTCAGGTAGTTCCTGACTGCCAGCGGATCCTTCATCCCTCCGGAGAAGTTGTTGTAGACGTCCTCGATGTCGACCGCCCTCACGACGGGATCGTTCGAATGGGGAAGTCTGTTCCTGCGGTGGGCCGCCAGACGATTCGCCGCGTCCCGGAAGTTGCGGTGATAGACTATGATCATGTCGGGAGGTATCTCGTCTCTCAGCGAGGGGAGCACTCCCTGCGACATGCTCTCGATCGCGATCGACGGCGTGAGCAGGCCCGACGCGGCGGAAGCGTGGTAGTGGAGCGGAACCGGATCGAGCATGTCCTCGAAGACTACTTCACCCCCGTCGTTCTGCCATCCGGTCAGCCGTACAGGCCCGGTATGGGCGGTTACGTCGAACAGGAACAGCTCCTCCGCCGACTGGAACCCGCTCATCGTGACAGCGGCGGTGCGCATGTCGGACGGCGCGAAGAAATCGAGTCTCCCGTCGATCGGTTTCAGATACCTGTCGTAGAATATCTCGTACCAGAGGACGTACATCACGTCGTCGGAGGTCTTGGTAAACTTGAAGTTGTTAATCCCTTCGACGATCGAGCTCACGTCCGTCTCGACGGTGTCCGGCCTGAAGTTGGAATGGACTATCCAGCTCATGTGTCCCGCATACTCGTCGTTCACGAAACAGTCGGCGTCGTTGAGGTTATTGTTGTATATGTATGGGCCGTAGCCGAGAGTCCTGACCATCCCGGCACCGCCGGCGATGTCGACGCACTGGAATTTGTCGTTGAAGAGAGTCGTGCCCTTGTTCAGGCGCCTCCAGTACCAGAAATCGTCGGTGTGTATCGGATCGTAGAGCGCGTCCCGCTCGACGTGTACGCGGTGACGATAGGTCGTGACGACGAGGTCTGGCGAGCCGGACGGAGCGACATCCCTGCTCTGCACCCTTGCCGGCTGTCCCTCGAATGAAACGCCCCAGCTCATCCAGTATACGTTGTTGTCGGAATATTTGTGTTTGTAGAAGCGGATCTCGTCGGACGAAGGATCGAGATGGTCGGTCCATCCGCGTATCCCGAGGCCATAGAAGATGAAAAACTCGCCGGGCATCATCAAGCCCGTATTCTCTCCCGAATAGTGGAGACCGATCTCGGAGAGGTGGTACTCCTCCTCGAAGCTCCCGCCATGTCTCGTGCTGTCGGGCTGCTGCAGCGGGCCGGCGGTAAATATACGGACGGTCGCCGGATCGATGTCCTGCGGATTGACACCGATCCTGGTCAGGTCCTCGTACGAGATCCTGTACAGTCCCGTACCCTCCATCGTCAGCTTCAGCCACTTGTCGGAGAGGTCAAACTCGAAAGGGGTCCTCTGGCCCGGGGCCTCGAGCGCCGATTTTTCCCCGACGGCGGGCCACCTGCCCGCTCCGATGACGTAACGGTCCTCGGGCCTCGGCGCCCGGCGTTTGCCGGAAGTTGGCCGAGCGGGATCCCAGGACAGCCTGACGGCTATCCTCTCGGCGTGGAGCAGGCGCCTGTTCTCCGGATCGGCAAGAACAGGATATATGTCGACGAGCGCCAGCCTTCTCTTCCTCAGTATCTCCACCGACACGAGCATGGCAAAATCCCTGGATGCTGCAGGGGCGGGATCGCCACCGCCGGCCCAGACTTCAGGTACGGCGCCTTCTATCGGCACGGTACGGCTGTCCAGCACCTGAAGCCTGATCCCGCGGTCAGCCGGCACTTCAATGAGAAATCTCTTTACGGGCAGCACGGGCAGGCCCGGTATCCTCTCCTGCGTGAATCCGGGTATCCGGACGATCGCGCTTCCTCCACCCTCCCTTCCCGCAAACGAAAGAGCGGGACGGCCGGTGGTGAACTCGACGGTGATTCCAGCGCCGTCCTCCGAGACGATATGCCAATCTCCCGCCCCGGCGGCTGCCGGAACGAGCATGACGATCAGAAGCACTATCGAAAGGTTCTTCATCCGTTCCTCCTGATCATCCACACGATGACGACCGCCGTAAAGGCAACCTGCAGGACGATGCTCCACACACCGGTCTTTCTTCCGTGATTGATAAATCCCTTCCTGTGCCCCGGGAATATCTTCTGGTCGTCACGGATCTTTCCCGTCTTCCAGAGCAGGTTCTCGAGGTCGGGAAGAACGGCGAAGAGCCCGCACAGCACAATGGCTGTGCTGTACGCCCCGCCGGCGAACAGTACGATCATCGCAACGATCCACAGCACGATCTCAAGGCGATAGTCTTCAAAGTCCCTGTGAGGGATCATATCGAGGAGCAGGTGACTGCCCAGACCGACGAGCGGAGCAGCGATCGGATTTGGAATAAGCGAGCCGGCCAGCGCTCCGGCGGCAAAATGAGTAAATACGCTCACGGACTGCGCCTCCGCGGGGAATCAGTCATCGAGAGGTTCTGCGCGCTCGACGAGCATTATGGGAATATCCTCTTCCACGGGATATTTCACTGCGCAGCTCTCGCAGATCAGCCACCTGCCGTCCTCGCTGAGGCAGACCCTCTCCTTGCAGCGGGGACAGGCAAGAATATCTAGCAGATCTTTTTTGACCATTGTCCTTTTCCCCCTCATAGAAAAATCCCTGATAAAGACGGAAAAATCCAACTTCCCATCAGGGACCTGCAGCACAGAAGCAATTTTTCAGCGGGGATCATCGCTCCCCGCTCCTCAAGCTGGCCCTATGAGTATAAGGAAAACCAGGCCTTCAGGTCAAGCCGATAATCGCCATCGGCTTCCCTGTCACTCCTCGACGGCCCCCATCTCGGAGAATCTCTGCCTGCGGCGCTCGAGCAGGAGATCGGTCTGGAGGGCCTCTATTCGTTCCAGTTCGGCCAGGACCTCGACGCGGACACTCTGAGCAATTCCCTCCGGGTCCCTGTGAGCCGCCCCGCGGGGTTCCTCGATTATCCTGTCTATCACCCTGAGCCTGAGGCAGTCGCGGGCGGTGAGCCGCAGGGCCTCCGCAGCGTCGGGCGCCTTTTCCCTGCTCTTCCACAGGATCGCGGCGCACCCTTCCGGAGAGATCACGGAGTATATCGAATGCTCCAGCATCAGTACGCTGTCCCCGACGGCGAGCGCCAGCGCTCCCCCGCTCCCCCCCTCACCGATTATCACGACGACTACGGGGGTATCTATATCAAATGCCTGCTGCAGATTGTCGGCGATCGCCCTCGGCTGACCCCTCTCTTCGGCCTCGACACCGGGGTAGGCACCGGGGGTATCGACGATCGAGAGTATCGGCATCCCGAACTTCTCGGCCATCTTCATCAGCCGCAGCGTCTTCCTGAATCCCTCGGGGCTGGCCATCCCGAAATTCCGCGACAGCCTCTCCCTCGTGTTGCGCCCCTTTTCGTGACCGACGATCATGATCCTGCGGCCGCCCATCGAGGCGATCCCGCCGACTATGGCCGGATCGTCCCTGAAGATACGGTCGCCGTGGAGCTCCTCGAACTCCTCACACATCAGCCTGATGTAATCAACGGCCGTCGGCCGCATGGGATGCCTGGCGAGCTGGACCTGCTCCCACGCGGAAAGCCCCCTGTAGACCTTTCCCTCGAGGTCGGCGAGCCGCTGCTCGAGGCCGGCTATCTCGCCGGCGGAGGTCTTTCCCTCCTTTTTGAGCCGGTCGATCCTCCCCTGGAGCTCGTAGACCGGCTTCTCGAATTCGAGGAGCCTCGCGCCGCTCTGTTCCATCAAATCACATCTTTCCGGCCCGCTTCGCCGCGGGACCGATCTAGAACCAGTTCAGATACACGATCTCTATCGAACGGGCCACACCGCTCTCCGGAATATAGTTCCCGAGAAGGTCCTTGAACAGGAGCCTCAGCCTGAGGTTCTCTCCGTAATCGACCCTGATCCCGCAGTCGAGATACCCCCTGCCCCTCGTCCTCGTCGTCGGGATGTCGGGATCGTCGTCGTTTAAGGCCGCATCGTAATCGAGCAGCAGAGTCAGCCCGGGAATGATCGTAAATGAAGTGCCGGCGAAGAGGTCAATGCCGTCCTCGTCCCGGTTCTCGAATGAATAGCTGATGCCGCCGTGCAGCCCTATGTTGCTGCGGGCGTCGAAGTTCCTGCTCACCACGGCGTATGCGCCGAGCGATTTGCGCTCGTATCTCTCGTCCTCGTCGAAATAGTATCCCTCGCCCTGCGTATCGATCCCGAGAGCGAACGCGGGACCGGCGAGCCCCTCTTCGATCACCCTGATCCTCAACAGCAGACCGGGCAGGTTGTTCGCCTCTATCTTTCCCCTGCCGATGAAGTTCTGGAGCCCGAACGAGAGGCCGACCATGAGCCTGTCGTGGAATCCGACCCCCATGCCGAAGAGGAGGTCGTTGCCCGGGCCGATCCTGCCCTCGAACATGTATGCCCCGTGCCCGATAAGACCCGCCGTCGGCGTCGACACCACCTTGAGGTCCTCGAGCAGCTGCGCTCCGGCACCGCCCGCTGCCAGCATCACCGCCGTTATCACCGCGACAGACAGAACGACCGGCCTACGAGACTTCCACATGCTCCACCCCCGATATCTTTTGCAGTTCTCCGATCAGCTCGAGGCCGGGAGAGACTCCCAAAGCCCTCGGCCTGACCTTCCTCTCACCATCTCCGTTGAGCTTTACGTGAAGCACCACCTGTTTCTCGCCCGAGTAGCGTGATATGGTATCCCTCAACTGCTCGATCTCCGTATCACCGATCTTCTCTCCCTCTACCTTCAGATGAACCGCGCGAGTCAGGTACCTCAGCGCCGCGTCTATCGTGTAGACCTTGTCGGCGATCACCTTCGTATCGCTCCCTTCCCTGATCGTGATCTTCCCGGGGA
>JAUWMD010000248.1 GCA_030613345.1 Candidatus Krumholzibacteriota bacterium | reverse complement strand
AACATCCTCGGCAACCGCGACGGCGAGGTCCTCGACGATCCCGAGTCGTTCAAGACGAAAGAAGAGAGCAAGCTCTCCGTTCTCGAGCATATCCTGCAGCCCGAGCTCTACCCCGAACTGTATGACAATTTCTATCATAAGGTGAGGATCAACTACTACCCGCCGCGCGGCGACAACAAGGAAGGCTGGGATAACATCGACATCTTCGGCTGGCTCGGCTACCCGATGCAGATCAAGATCGACTTCCTCTGCCGCGACTCTATCCTCGCCGCTCCGATCGTCCTCGACCTCGCGCTCTTCATGGACCTCGGGAAGAGGATCGGATTCAGCGGCATCCAGGAATGGCTCTCGTTCTACTTCAAGTCGCCGCAGCACGCTCCGGAGCTCTATCCCGAGCATGACCTGTTCATCCAGCTGATGAAGCTGAAGAACACGCTTCGGTACATCCAGGGAGAGGACCTGATCACACACCTGGGCCAGGAGTATTACGACTGACGCAGCGTTGAGATGTCGGATGAACGGGCCCGCCGGAAACGGCGGGCCTTTTTTTACCCGGTGCTGTCCGTATCCTCCCCGACGGCCGAGGCTATGTTGTCGAGAAGGCCGAAGCAGATGAGCCTGTCATCGGGCAGGATCTTCTCCCCCGCCTTGGGAGCGGTCACCATGCCGTGCTTCCTTCGTATGGCCAGGACGAGTATGTCGCTGCTTGAAAGTCCCGACTCGGCGAGCGTCTTTCCCGAGAGCCTGTCCGAATCGCTCACGACGAGCTCGGCTATTCCGTAACCGCGCGCGAATCTCATCATCTGCGAGAAGGCTCCCATCGAGAAATACGTGCTCCTCGACAGACGCCTCATTATGAAGTTATCGAGAAGGTTGTCCAGTCCCCTCGACAGGGGGAAAGCGAGCAGCAGGAGGGCAAGCAGGCCTATGACGCCGAACTTGGCCAGCGCGTTGGTAACGGTAGCTCCCTGCAGGGAGAGAAAGAGCATCGCCAGCGTCGTGACGATCCCCACGTTGCCGAGAATCATCAGCGCCTTGATTATCTTGCGCCTTCGAGGGTCGTTGACGATGTTCTCCGCCTCGGAAGTGGTGAATCCCGTGCCGCTGAAGGCGGACAGTGCCTGGAATTGCGCCGTCTCCCTGTCGATCCCCGTCATACGGAGGGCTATCGCGCCGATCTTGATGATCAGCGCCGAGATGAGGATCACGAAGAGAAGAACGAAGAGAGACATACGACACTTCCTTTCATGAGAAGGGGGCCGGGCACAGGCCGGGCCCCCTTCCGTCGAGAGATCTTTCGAAGGCTACTGCCTGATAATCCTGTAGAAATAACCGCCGCCGCGGTATATCACGACCATGACCCTGTCCTCGTCATAATCGTCCATTACCTTCCTGAAGTCATCGAGATTCTCGATCTGTTTCCTGTCGACCTCGACGATAATATCGCCTCGCCTCAGTTGGGCTTCGGCCGCGGGAGTCCCGCGCTGAACACTCGTTACGATCACGCCGGCGACGTCGTCCGGCAATTCGAGGGTCTCCCTGAACTCGTCCTGCAGTGTCTGAAGCCCGACCCCGAGAAAGAGCGGAGAGATGTCCTCGGCATTCTCCTCGATCGCCTGCTCGGCCGTCTCGATGTTTCTCTCTCCGACCTCGAGCTCTATCGTCTTTCTCTTGCCGTCACGGACCACGACGATATCGATCTTCTCCCCCGGCGCGGCGTCCGCAGCGAGCATCCTGAACTGCTCGACGCCGGTGATCTCCTTCCCGTCGAACTCGACCATAACGTCACCGCGCTTCATCCTGGCCCTCTCGGCCGGTGTATCCGGACCGATATTCGTTATCAGCACTCCTTCGGTGCTCTCCAGACCGAAGTAGTCGACCATCTCGTTTGTGATCTCCTGAGGATAGACTCCGACATACCCCCTCACTACCCTGCCGTCCCTGATCAGCTTGTCCATGATCGAGTGGGCAAAATCTATGGGGATAGCGAACCCGATCCCGTGACTTCCCCCCGTCATCGATGCGATCGCCGTGTTTATACCGATCAGCTCGCCCCTCTCGTTTATCAGCGCACCCCCCGAGTTCCCGGGGTTGATCGCCGCATCGGTCTGAATGAAGTCCTCGTAGTCGACCAGTTTTAACGACCTCCCCTGGGCGCTGACGATGCCCCTCGTAACTGTCTGCCCTATGCCGAAGGGATATCCTATCGCTATCACCGTCTCGCCGAGGCGCAGATCCGCCGAGCTCCCGAGCTCGATGGTGGGGAGCATGTCGGCATCTATCTTCAGTACAGCAACGTCGGAAGCCTTGTCGGCCCCGATGATCTCCGCGTCGAACTCCCTGCCGTCCTTGCATTCGACCTTCACCTCGCTGGCCCCTCCAACGAGGTGATTGTTCGTCAGGATATAACCGTCGCTGCTGACGATCACACCCGAACCGAGGTAGTTCTGCTCCCGTTCCCGCGGGGCGTTGAAAAACCTGCGCCAGAAGGAATCGTTCATCATCGGATGATCTCTTCCCGTACTGACCATCTTCTTTGAAGTTATATTCACTACCGAGCAGCTGACCCTCTCGATGATGTCGGGCAGGCTCTCCTTCTCCTGCGCGGCGGCGAGCGCCGGCGCCGAGATCAGGGACGCGGCCCCGTCAATCGTCATCGATCTCCCGCCGACAAATCCCGCCGTGAAGACGGCGGCGGCAAGTAATAAAAGGGCTGTCGATCCCGGGAACCTTACTCTTCTCTTCACCGTACTACCTCCATGATGCGTGGAGTTTTAATCGTTTCATCATTATATAGCGAAAGCGGCTCAAAAGTTCCAACAGGGAATCATTCCTGAGCGGTCATCGATACGAAATTTCTCAGTACGGCCATCGATGACGGTGTGTCGACGAACGATTCCCTGAAGCTGGCGAGATGCTCTTTGTCGTCGACGAACTTTTCCTTCCTTATCAGAACGCTCCCATAGAGGTCGGTCATCAGCCGGAGATGGTGCGGTGTCAACTCGGGATGGGGCTGGTAGCCGAACGACCTGCCAATGGCAAAGGACTGGTTGGGTGTCATCCTGTTGTACGCGAGCCTCACGGCTCCTTCGGGAAGGTGTGAGACATGGGTCCGGTGCGCGAGGGACGCCATGTCGCCCGAGGAGAATCCGGAAAAGAGCGGACTCGCCTTTCCCTCGCCGGTCAGATAGACCGGGACAGTGCCCATCTCCCTCCCCCTCGGATTCATCACGACCTCGCCGCCGAGGGCGTGGCCGAGGGCCTGGTGCCCGAAGCATACGCCGAGCATCCAGCCGCCCCGCGCGTGTATTTCCCTGATCAGGTCGATCAGGGGCGGGATCCATTGCTTCTCCTCCCAGACGGGGCCGTGACTTCCCGATATTATCACTCCCCTGCCGCCGCCGCAGCATCCATCGATGGAGGGATGTTCACCGGCCGTGCCATTGTGGATTACCAGGTCCATTTCCCCGTCGATGCCGAGCGTCTCGAATGCACCGGCGAACCACTCCGCACTCCCGCTCCCGTCGGAGAGTCGGAAATCGGTCACGTCTATCATATGTATCGTTTTCTTTTCCATGCTCAGAGCCTTATATCGAACCCGTTGTAGCCGACGGGCGGTATCTCGCTGACCCTCAGTCCCCTGACGCTCGATGCCGGCGGCCCCGTACCGATCTTCTCGAGAAAGACATCGACCATCATCGAGTCCCCCTCGACGACCGCCTCGACCGACCCGTCGCTCATGTTCCGGACGTACCCGTCGAGGCCGAGATTGACTGCAACGCGGTGGGTGAAGTACCTGAACCCAACTCCCTGCACAACTCCGCTGACCCT
>JAUWMD010000051.1 GCA_030613345.1 Candidatus Krumholzibacteriota bacterium | reverse complement strand
GATGTTGACCTTGCAAAATATTTTGTTCCGGCATTTATGGCAATAGCCATGGCCAAGGTTTCCATGTCTGCTGCGGAAGCAAAGGCAAACGGTTTTTTAGGTCCAAAAGACAGAATAGTATTATACGGGGGCGAGAGCGGTGACAAGCCCTCCCGAACCGGGAATGAGCTTCCACGAGTCGCCCTTCCGCTCGAGGACGAAGGGGAGCCTGTTGGATGCTATGATCAGTTTTCGATTGTTGTTATTCATCAGTCTTACCGCAACTTTCAATCCATCTCTCGAGGAACCATATCAACTCTTCCGGAGGTGTGAGCCATACGTCCGCGGCTGTCTCTCTCAGGCCGGGGCTGACGAGGATGCCCAGGCCTCGACCGGAGATGGCGCGGAAGGCGTCTTCGTCGGTCAAATCGTCGCCCAGATAGGCGGCTGATCCCTCGCTCCCGGATAGAAGATTGTCGACCACCATACCCTTGTTCATCCCTGTCGGACGGAGTTCTATCCCTCCGTTGAATCGATGAAGCTCCAGTTCCTTCCCATCCGCGATCTCATGCCACCTCTCGCCGACATCTCTCTCGATTCCGGCGGTCTCTTTCCCGCCGAGCCCACGCCAGTGTATTGCGATGCATGCGGTCTTTATCTCGAGTCTTTCCTCGAACCCCTCCGCCGTGGCCCATTCGGCCGCTTCCTCCAGACCTGTAGAGATATCCGCATCGAGGTCAGGACCGGTGTAGTCACCATCCGGCCCGAGTCTCTCCCAGCCGTGGCAGCCCCAGATCTCGATTCCGCTCTCTATTCCCAGAAGGGGGAGGAGGTCGGATATCGACCGGCCGCTGATTATCACCGTTCTGCAGTCGGCGGAGGCGAGTGCCTCTGCGAGGATCTCCCTGATGCCGGGATACGGTACCGCCTCATGCCGCTCTATTTGATGCGGCGAAAGGGTGCCGTCGTAATCGAGCATCAGAAGCCTTCCTTCCGAGCATCTTATGCATTCGAGGAAAGCGTTCAGATCCGTTCCCGAGGTGAGTATCTTCATCAGTCGGAGGCGTCCTCCCCCCGGATACCGGTTTATTCAAGCTCTATCCTGTCGCCGCGGCCGTGCAGCAGCGAAACCATGATAGTAAGGTATTCACGCAAGTGGCGTGTGAGGAGGAAGTTCTCTCGAACGAAGCTCCTCGCCTTCTCTCCCATCTCCTTAAGGAGATCCCTGTGAAAGAGAAGGTATCTCGCCCGAAGGGCCGCTCCTTCGGGTGTGTTGACGAGGAATCCCGTCTGGTGGTTCACGACCTGTATCCTGATGCCGCCCGTGTCCCCTCCGATAACGGGTCTGCCCTTCCACATCGCCTCGGTCACCGTCAGCCCGAATCCTTCCCTCAGCGATTTCTGAAGGATGATGTCGGAAGCACGCTGGATTGCGTTTATCGATCGGTGCGCGTCGGCTGGAAGCAGCATGATGTGTATGTCCGGATCGTCGTTTGCCGCTGTTCTGACCTCGTTGAGAACGGAAAGCGCCTCGGGGTCGTCCGTGGCCTCTCCGCCGGCGAGTATAAGCTGAAGGGTCGGTATGAACTTCTTCGTGAGCCTGTAGGCCCGGATGACTCCGACCGGGTCTTTGAAGATATCGAAACGGGAGACCTGGGTCATCACGGGACGCTCGAGATCGACGCCGAGACCGGATACTACGGATTCGACTTCGGATCGGTCGAGCTCGATGTTTTTCTCGCTGAGCGGATCTATGCTCGGAGCGATGAGGTATTCCACATGCGGAAGAGGCTGGGCGAACGCAGCGAGCGAGAAGATGCTGGCGTCATAACTCGAGACGAAGCGTCGGAGGTATTTCCAGACCGGCCTGTAAGGCCTGCTCGCGTCGATATGGCAGCGCCAGATCCATTTGCCCCTGCGCCCGGGGCAATACTCCAGAAGAGGTGCCGGCTGAGGATCGTGGATGAACACAATGTCGGCGTCCTCGAGTTTTTCGCGGAGCTCTTCGGAATTGTGGTGGTTGGTCTGCTCGTAATTCTTCAGGAGCGATTCCGGCATCTCGACCTTGTTTCCCTGGAGAGCGTTATGGAATCCCTTCGTGCACTTGAAGAAATCAGCGTCTCCATCGATGACTTCCCATGAGACGTCTATTCCGAGCTCCTTCTTCAGCGGAACGAGTTTGGCGAGGATCTCGGCAACTCCGCCGCCCGTCCGCGTCGAGTTGACGTGGATTACCTTGGCGCCCTTCAGCGGCGCCACGAGCTGCCGGAGCTGGTCGATAACGTTGGGTCCGCAGATCCCGGCATATCTGTCGAGCGCAGACGCCATTACCGCTCCTTCCCGAAGTAATCGATGAAGATTTCACAGAGCTGCTGTCTCAGTTCGGGTAGCGTCGAAAAGAACGGATCGACGTTGGAGAGGATGTCGCAGAGGTCGCGATATCCGTCTTCGAAGCCGTAGAGCCATGCCCTGAAATCGTCGATATGCCCGAACGTCCTCCGGCGCGCGTCTATGAAGTGATAGAATATGCTGCTCGAGGTCATCTCCGGAACGACGGATACGAGCTCGGCGGGTTTGACGATAGTCTTGCGTGCGCTGAATACGACTGTCTGCGAGGTGATGAAATAGAACTGCTGGTCGGCGCTGGTCCAGGGGATGTGCTCGCTCTCGTCGAGGCGTTCCTCGATTATGTCGAGCAGTTCCTGCTTCATCTCCTCGCGCTTGTCGAAGGAGGTGGGATCGATCATCCCCAGCCGCTCGGCGAGGATCTTGTCGTGAAGGGCGTGCCTCGACCATGCGGCAAAATCGTTGTTGAACTCGGGATCGTCGAACCGGGGCCTGAGCTTTCCGGCCCAGAAATGATAAGCGATGCTGCCCGGTACGACCGTTTCGATGTTGTCGCGAAGTTCCTTGAGGTTCTGAGCCTTCTGGCCCGTGGCGATAGCCGCAAGGGCGCAGTCCCTGATTTCAAACGGTTCGTGAGTTATTTCCTTTTTCGGCATAATGCTATATAATTCAAGACAGCTCGGGACATGAAACGCGCTAAGATGGTACGTAAATCGTACAGTAGTGTCAACTGCTTGTATTGACCGACCAGCGCTATTATAATGGCGGGGTCACGTTCACTGATATCCAAGGAGATAACGTCGATGAAGGGAATCATACTCGCGGGCGGCCTCGGAACCAGGCTTCACCCTCTGACCAAGGTAACGAACAAGCATCTTCTCCCCGTGTACGACAAGCCGATGATCTATTACCCGATCCAGTCGATGATCAACGCCGGGATCAGGGACATACTCATCGTAACGGGAGGCAACAACGCGGGAGACTTCCTGAAGCTGCTCGGCAACGGTTCCGATTTCGGTCTCGAGCACATCAACTATACATATCAGGACGGTGAGGGCGGGATAGCGGAAGCCCTGGGACTGGCGGAATATTTCGCCGGTGACGACAGGATATGCGTGGTCCTCGGCGACAATATCATCGAGAAAAATTTCATCGCCGCCGCCGAGGCTTTCGGAAAGCAGGAGCGCGGGGCGCGGATACTCCTCAAAGAGGTCCCGGATCCGGAGAGGTTTGGCGTGCCGGTCCTCGACGGGGAGCGGGTCGTAAAGATCGAAGAGAAGCCCGCCGATCCGAAATCGAACTATGCGGTGACCGGTATATACATGTACGACAACACCGTCTTCGACATTATCACTACCCTGAAGCCCTCAGACAGAGGTGAACTCGAAATTACCGACGTGAACAATGCCTATATAGAGAAGGGTGAACTCGCCTGGGACATACTCGATGGATGGTGGACCGACGCGGGAACATTCGAGTCCCTCATCCGGGCCAACAGAATGGTGGCGGAGACGGGAGCGAACAGGATAGACTGATCCGCGGTCGGTGAGATCAGATGAAAGTCGATGTCACATAATCACGGAGTGCCACACGCCAGTCCCTCATCAGATGAAGGCCGAGCAGGTCGAGGGAATAGTTGCTCAGCGCTTCGATCCGAGGCCTGGGCGCCGGCAGGTCGAATTTTTCCGAAGAGACGGGAACGAGCTCGCAGTTCTCGATGCCTGCGATCGAAAATATCTCGCGGGCGAGTTCGAGGCGGTTGACGCAGCCCCTGCCGGTGCAGTGATAGCGCCCGTACTTCATCTCGAAGTCGTCTTCCCCAAGGAATTGGAATATTGCGCGTGAGAGATCTACGGTATATGTCGGAGAACCGAATGTGTCGTCGACGATCTCTAGTCTGTCCTTTTCTCTTCCGAGCTCGATTATCTTCGCGACGAATTTCTTGTCTTCAGGCCCCCCGCCGAATATCCAGCAGGTGTTGAAGATATAGTAGCTGCGCAGGTGTTTTCTGACAGCGATCTCACCCTCGTATTTCGTACGGCCGTAGACGTTGATGGGGTCGGGTTTGTCGTACTCGATGTATGGACCGGGCTTCTGTCCGTTGTAGATCATTCCGGTGCTGAGGTAGAGCATCGTAGCGCCGCAGTCGCGGCATGCAACTGCTACGTTTTCCGTGCCTTCCGCGTTTACTCTGCGGGCCATCTCCGGATCGGTCTCGCATCCGTCAACGTCGGTCATCGAAGCGAGGTGGATGACGATGTCGGGGGAGAAGAAGCCCACGTCTTCTCTTATTGCTGCGGTGTCGGTGATGTCGTATTCGGGAAGGTCGGTGCCCCTTACATCATATGCCGTGCGGAAAAGGGGTACGAGAGCCTTGCCGAGCATCCCGCCGGCGCCGGTAATGTAGATCTTCTTCAATACATATCACCCGCCGTGATCAACCGTCGCTGCGTTTCCAGTCGTAGGGGATGTCATTGTCGTGTGGATCGATCCTGAACTCGTCCGGATCGTCATAGTCGTATGGCTCGGTCGCCGTGTTGATAACAACGGCTTCTCCGCCGCCGATGCATTTGAAGCCGTGGCAGACACCGGGAGGAATCGTAATCCTTACCGGATTGTGTGTCCCGGCGAAGAATTCGTTGATCTCGCCCTTCGTCGGTGAGCCGTCCCTCTTGTCATAGAGTACGATTTTCATCATGCCGTCTATTACAGTCATGTAATCGGTCTGGACCTTGTGCCAGTGCCATCCCTTCACCACACCGTAGTAGCACGTCGTCATATACACCTGTCCAAACTTCACGAAATCGTCGTCATCCGAACGCACGATTTCCATCAGCCTTCCGCGCTCGTCCGGAATAACCTTCAGTTTCTTTACATTGACACCGTCTATCATCGATGACTCCTTCCGGGCTGGTTCCGGTCCGCCGACGGGACCGATATGATGACTGTAATCGTAACCGGCCCTTGTTGTCAAGGCGATGAGTCTTTTGCTCTACTGCCTGGGAGTGTGGCGAGGTTCTTGAGATGGGGAGTGAGATATCTGTCGAACATCCTTTCCCAGGAGAGGTCCGCGACCTTGGTACGGGTATCGACGGCGCCGCTTCTCAGCTTCTCTATCTTGCCCGGGATCTCCGCCACGCCGGAGAACCATTCGAGTCCGCCGCCGTCCTCGAGCACCTCTGGCAGGGCGCCGAACCGCGTGCTGAGGACGGGCAGATTACATGCAGAAGCCTCTATCACGGAGAGCGGAAATTCCAGTGCCCCCGTCCTGATCGAAACGGGGAAGAAATAGAGATCTGCCGCCTGGTAGATCTCGTGGATATCATCGGTATATTCGTCTATGACGATTATACCAGCCTGCCTGAGGTGGTCGCGCCATACGGGATCGATGTCTCCCGCCTTTACTACAGGCTGGATGTCCGGTCCCCAGTCCCTGTATCGGAGGAAGGCCTGCAGGTTCCTGCTCTCCTTGACGTGCCCGATGTGGAGGACGATATACCTGTCAGCGGGAATACCGTACCTGGTCCTGAGCAGTATCTTCGTCTCAGTGACGGCCGGCCGGAACAATTCCGGGTCGTAGCCGGGCATTATGAAATCTGCGTTGATCCTCAGGTCATCCATCGCCTGCCGCATCTCCCTGACCGGGGAGAGGATGAGATCTGGCGCCGTCCAGAGGGATATGGCCCTGTGTATCTTTCCGGTGTCGCGGGCCTGCAATGCCAGGACGATAACCGGCCTGCCCGCCATGCGCCTGAGGAGGACGCTTTTGAGCATCCCGAGACCAGTCAGTCCGGAGGCGGGGGTGTATATCAGGAGATCCGGCTTCCAGCCGGTAAGGATGCCGGCCAGCTCGCGCGAGAGGAAGGACCTGCCCTTCAGGACCCGTCTGGTGTCGAGGTCCGGATCGGGCTCTCCCCTCTCATGCAGCACCAACAGGTCATGCCGGCTCGACAGATACCTGCACATGTGCATCAGGAAGACGAGCAGTCCCCTGGCCGGCCTGGATGTGATCTCTTCCGAGATAACTACGATTCTCATAACGTATTCCATTTAAAGCAAAAAGACTGTCGAACGCCGAATTATGGCCTATCGGGGGTGCCCGCTGCAATGAAAAATGCTCCGGCAGCCACGTCATCTCTGTATCGGCGGGATTTATGGGGTAGAAAACAATGACCAAACGTGTTATACTGTACGGACGTGGATCAGGGTAACACAGGTTCTGATAACCGTAAGAGGCTTGTTCGATGAATAAGATTCCCTTTTTCAATCTCAGTGAGCAGACGAACGCCATCAGGGATGAAGTAGATCGGGCAATAAGCGGTGTCATCGATAACACCGCTTTCGTTCTCGGTTCCGGCCTGGAGGAGTTCGAAGAGACATTTGCCGCGTTTTGCGGTGCAAAATATTGCGCGGGAACGAGTTCGGGCACTTCAGCCCTTCATTCCGCGCTGATCGCGTTCGGTGTGGGCGACGGTGACGAGGTCGTAACTGTAGCAAACACCTTTATTGCCACGGTCGAAGCGATAGCCATGACCGGCGCGAGGCCGGTTGTAATGGATGTTCTCGAGAATACGGGCCTGATCGACCCGTCGAAGCTCGACGACGTGATCACGGGCAATACCAAGGTCATCATACCCGTTCACCTGTTCGGCCAGTGCTGCGATATGGATCCGATAAACGAGATAGCGGCCCACCACGGCATAAAGGTGCTCGAGGATGCCTGTCAGGCGCACGGCTCGAGGTACAAGGGACGCAGGGCCGGTTCACTCGGCGATGCCGCCGCCTTCTCGTTCTATCCGAGCAAGAACCTCGGCGCGTTCGGGGAAGGGGGTGCGGTAACGACCTCCGACGAGAAGGTCGTCGCGACGATCAAGGGACTGAGGCACCACGGACAGATCATCAAGAACGAGCATTCGGTTCTGGGATACAACTACAGGCTGCATTCGATGCAGGCAGCCGTACTCGGCGTGAAACTGAATCATCTCGACGACTGGAACGAAAAGCGCAGAGAGCTTGCCGCCCGGTACCAGGCGAATCTCGAGGGCTCCGGCTTCTGGATGGCGGCGATGCACCCGGATTGTGAGCCTGTATATCATCTTTTCCCGATTGGTCGCATAGACAAGGAAGCAGTTGGAAAGGCCCTGAGCGAGGCCGGGATCGGCTGGGGACAGCACTACCCGATACCCGTTCATCTTCAGCCGGCCTTTTCTTATCTGGGATATTCGGAAGGAGATTTTCCCGTCGCGGAAAAGCTCATGCGAACAAGCCTCACACTTCCGATGTTCCCGGAACTGAAACTGGAGCAGGTAGACGAGGTCTGTGAGGTGCTCAAGAGCATCCCGTTTACCTGAGGAGACTCAGGCAGGAGGGGTATTATAGGGTAACAGTTAATGACATACGAGACCGGAGTCTTCAGGCGGGACATTGCTGCTATGGAAAAGTATTCAGCGGCCATGGACAATTACACCAACGTCGAGCAATTTGGAATGGCGGAACTGGCCACCAAGACGAGTCACGCGATCTTCAGGAGAAGCTGGTTCGACAGGATCCTGAAGAGAAGCACTGACATTCTGACGTCTCTGGCGGTGCTCGTACTCGGATTCCCGTTCTTTCTCGCCATTGCTCTGTTGATCAAGTTGACCTCCAAGGGGCCCGTTTTCTTCAAACAGGAACGAGTCGGGGAGAATGGGGGAGGGTTTGCCCTTTTCAAGTTCCGCACGATGAGGACTGACTGTGACGATTCCCACCATAGAGAGTTCACCCGCAATTTCATCCAGGGGCGCCTGCAAGAACCTTCGCTTGACGCAGGGAAGAGCGGGGTTTATAAAATGACAGACGATCCGCGGATTACCGCCGTTGGCGGATTCCTGCGGAAGGCGAGCCTGGATGAACTGCCGCAGTTCATCAACATCCTCAGGGGTGAGATGACGATCGTGGGACCGAGGCCGCCTTTGCCTTACGAATACGAGTGCTACGACGAGTGGCACAAGTTGAGGCTGAAGGTCAAGCCGGGGCTCACGGGGCTGTGGCAGGTCAACGGGCGCAGCGCGGTGCCGTTTCACGAGATGGTAATGATGGACATATACTATATCGAGAACTGGTCACTGATGCTGGACTTCAAGATCATGCTCAAGACCGTGCCGGTGATGCTGGCCGGAATGGGCGGGCACTAGCGCAAGCTGGAAGAATGGAGGCCTTTTGCTTACAATCGGAGTAGTCGGTTGCGGATACTGGGGACCAAATCTGATCAGGAACTTCATTAACCTCAAGGAAGCCGACGTCAAGATTTGCAGTGATCTCGACGAAGGTCGCCTCAAGCACATGAATCATCTCTATCCGTCACTTGCCACCACGACGGATTACAGGGAAATCACTAAAGACGATAGCATAGACGCCGTTGTCATCGCAACTCCGGTCTCTACGCATTATCAGCTCGCCATCGAGGCCCTCGAGGCAGGCAAGCACGTCTTCTGTGAGAAGCCCCTCACACAGTCGGTGGAAGAAGGGGTCAAGCTCGTCAACCTCGCGGACGAGAATGACAGGACCCTGATGGTCGGGCACACATTCGTGTATACAGCCGCCGTCAACAAGGTAAAGGACCTTATCGGGTCGGGCGAGCTGGGTGATATCCACTATATGTCAACGGCGAGGGTGAACCTCGGACTCTTCCAGGAAGACATCAATGTCGTCTGGGACCTGGCGCCGCATGATGTTTCGATCATGAATTACATCCTGGGAGTGAGGCCCCTGGCTGTTTCTGCGGTCGGACACTCGTATATCCAGCCCGGGATTCAGGACGTATCGTTCGTCACATTGCGCTATCCGGGCTCGATCCTCGCGAACCTGCACGTGTCATGGCTCAACCCGAACAAGATCAGGTCGACGACCGTGGTGGGCAGCAAGAAGATGCTCGTCTACGATGATATATCCAGCCTCGAAAAGATTCGCATCTACGACAAGGGCGTAGATGTGGTCCCGCACTACGACACCTTCGGCGAATTCCAGCTCTCGTACAGGTACGGGGATATCCACATCCCGAAGCTGGACGAAGCCGAGCCTCTCAAGATGGAGTGCCAGCATTTCATCGACTGCATCGAGGGCGCCCAGCAGCGGAGCAGCGGAAGGCACGGGCTCGAGGTCCTCATAGTCCTCGACGCGATCGACAGGTCGATGAGGAAGAACGGCGCGGAAATCGAGATAGTGTATCCAGAGACCCTGGAATAGGGGGACCATGGAGGACAAGCGAGTCGATTCCAGGCTGGGGCAGGTAAGCCTCGGTCCCGGCTGCGAGATAGATCCCGAGGCGATTGTCGGCTACCTTTCGCCGAGACGTGGCGTTTCGGGCGCGCTCGTCATCGGGGAGGGTGCGAGGATCCGGAGCGGAAGCGTCATATACGCCGGCTCTACCATCGGCACCGGTCTCGAGACGGGACACAACGTTGTGATCAGGGAGCAGAACGAGATCGGTGACGATTTCTCGATCTGGAACAACTCGGTCATAGACTATGGCTGTACGATCGGCACGGGCGTCAAGATCCACTGCAACATCTACATAGCCCAGTTCACCGTGATCGAGGACGGTGTCTTCATGGCGCCCGGCGTTACGATTGCCAACGATATCCACCCCGGATGTCCGGAATCCGGTGAATGCATGAAGGGACCGGTGTTGAAGAAGGGATGCCGGCTCGGCGTCAACGTTACGGTCATGCCGTACGTGACTATCGGGGAAGGAACACTCGTTGGCGGCGGCTCCGTTGTCACTAAGGACCTGCCCCCGAACGTGCTGGCGTACGGAAATCCCGCACGGGTCCATGCCGGGCTGAACGACCTGAAGTGCAAGACCGGCAGGCGAGAGGCCCCATACCGGTAGGTGTCGCGATATGACCCGGCCAGAAGACGGAACGAGAGTCTTCATGCTTGCTTCGACTCTCGTCACAGGAGGAGCGGAGAGGGTCGTGGAGTCTCTGGCCCTCGGGTTGCCGCGGCTGGGATACGATCCGGAAGTGCTCTGTCTCCACGCTCCGGGCAGGACTGGCGAACGCCTCATAGCGGCCGGGGTACGGGTGAGGCACAGGCTTCTCGGCGCGAAGTACGATCCATTCTCCGCAGTCAGGATCTCCCGTCTGTTTTCCGGGCACAGCGACGGCATCCTGCTGTCGCTCGACCATCACGACGCCATCGCGGTCGGTATCGGAGCGGCCAGGCTCGCAGGACTGAGGCGCAGGGTCCTGTCGGTCCACTCGACGGGCCTGTGGGAAAAGGGGAGCAGCTTCACGAGACTCGATCGCTTCTTTCTCGGAGGCTTCGAACGGATAGTTGCCCTCGCAGCTATGCACAGGGACCATCTCGTCGAGAAGGAACGGATAGAGCCGGAGAGGATCAGCGTTATCAACAACGGAGTCGATACCGGCAGGTTCAGCCCCGCCGATAACGCGACGAGGGGAGCGGTACGGGAAGAACTGGGGATAGGCGACCGGTTCGCCGTCTCGATCGTAGCCGCACTGAGGCCGGAGAAGAATCACGAGATGTTTCTCGATGCCGCCGCTGTTCTGAAGGAGAGACACGGGGAAAGATTCATCTTTCTGATAATCGGATGCGGAACGGAGGAGGAGAAGCTGAAAGATCTCTCCTCACGGCTCGGGCTGGGCGATTCCGTCAGATTCCTCGGGGACAGGGAGGATGTCGACATGATCCTGAAAGGCTCGGATGCATCGGTGCTCTGCTCGTTCCCCGTGGTGGAGACCTTTCCGCTGGCAGTGCTCGAAGCGATGGCCACAGGCATCCCGGTAATATCCACAGGTGTCGGCTCGGTACCCGAGATCATCGAGGACGGGATCGATGGCATGATTATTGAGAGCGGGGATACGGAACGTCTCGCGGCGGCAATAGAGACGCTTATGGGCAATAAGGAGCGGGCGGCCTCCATCGGCGCGAGAGCCAGGGTGAAAGCGGAGGATAGATATTCCGTCAGGGGCATGGTAGATTCCTACGCGCGGCTTTTCGAGGAGATGAAGGGAACGGACGAGATATCGGAGAAGCGATGATACCGGTCGATGCAGTATTAGCGGCCACATACAGATGCGATTCGCGTTGCAACATGTGCAATATCTGGCAGCTCCCTCCAGGCAGTGAGATGGCGCCTGAGGACTACCGGCGGATCCCGTCCACCCTGAACGATGTGAACCTCAGCGGAGGCGAGCCTTTTCTCAGGGAGGATATCGTCGAGATCGCCGGCACCATATACGAACATTGCCGCTCCCCGAGGATCGTGAGATCGACGAATGGTTTCCAGCATCGCAGGATCCTGCATGCCGCTCCGTCACTGATGAAGATCGGGAGGAAGATCGGCATCGCCGTATCCCT
>JAUWMD010000252.1 GCA_030613345.1 Candidatus Krumholzibacteriota bacterium | reverse complement strand
GACAGGTCGGTCATCTCGCGGCAGAGGAACATGGAGACCTGCCTCGCCCTGACCACCCTGCTGATCCTTGGCTTGGACTTGAGGCTGTCGGCGGGAAGGTCGTACTCCCGGGCGACCGACTCGATGATCTTCCTGGGCGTGATCTTCTTTTCTTCGGGGGTCTTTACGATATCCCGGAGCGCCTCTCTCGCGATGCCGACCGTGATTTCCTGACAGGTAAGGCTGGCGAAGGCGAGGATCTTGATCAGCGAACCCTCGAGCTCCCTGATGTTGTTGGTGACGTTCTCGGCGATGAACTCTATCACGCCGTCCGGGATCTGGATGTGCTCGTCCTCGATCTTGTTCCTCAGGATGGCGATGCGGGTCTCGATATCGGGAGGCTGAAGATCGGTGATCAGGCCCCACTCGAAGCGGGAGCGAAGGCGCTCCTCGAGTGTGCGTATCTCTTTTGGTGGCCTGTCGCTGGTGCAGACGATCTGCTTGTTGGCGTCGTGCAGGGCGTTGAAGGTATGGAAGAACTCCTCCTGCATCGCCTCCTTGCCCGCGAGGAACTGGATATCGTCGATCAGAAGGATGTCAACGTTTCTGTATTTCTTCTTGAAATCCAGGGTCTTGCTCTTCTGGATCGCGTGGATGAGCTCGTTGACGAAGCTCTCCGTAGAGACGTACACGATGACCATCGCGGGAAAATCCTTGCGGACCTTATGACCGATGGCCTGAAGAAGGTGTGTCTTCCCGAGGCCGGACCCTCCGTAGATAAAGAGGGGATTGTAGGCCTGGGCGGGCCTCTCGGCTACGGCCAGCGCGCCGGCGTGGGCGAGCATGTTGCAGTTGCCCACTATGAATTCACCGAACGTATATCGCTCGTTCAGATGGATCTTGTTCGGAAGGACAACGGGCTCGCGGATGATCATGGACCTGCCCGGAGATTTCTCCGGGGGGCCGACCCGGGGCGGGCCCGGAGGCGATGTGAGCTCTACCCTAGTGTTCTTGTCCAGCATATCCCTGGCCACCATCTCGATCTTGTCGATGTGATGCTCATAGAGCCAGTCGACAAAGAAGGGGTTTGGGCCCTCGATCCGAAGGACGCCACCCTCGTAACTTACCGGGCGCATCGGCGAGAACCAGGTCTGATAGCACTGCTCGTTTACCAGCTCCTCCAGACGCGCGAGCAAGCTGTCCCAGAGCTCAAGTACCGATTCGACCCCGCCTGAGCGGCCGCTTTGCAACACCCTTCCCACCTGTATCTCTCTCTGGGCACCGGCGATACCGGTACGCCGGAAATAATGATTATTTCCTTTTTCCACCGAATTTCCCACATTTGTGGATAACTCGTTATTTTTAAGTGTGACAATCGGTTCGGCGGGTTGTTTCGTGTGTTCAAAGAGCGTTTTCCACAATTCCAGGCGATTCGCGCGGCGGTTGTCGGATCAAGGATGTCGGTACATGGAAAATTGGAATACTCCCCTCATCCCGCAGCGGAAATCTAGCACAAGGCCGGAAAACATAGCAAGGCAATTTTTCCAAAAAGAGGAAAAATTTTGCAACCATTTGATAAATAGAGGTATAAGCGGGGGAGAAAAGAGGTGGTCTCGGAGGGGCCTCGATACAGACGGTAACTCCCGGCCTGACCGGCGGTGGAACCGGGGAAAGATTAAAGGATTAGGAAGGCGAGGGATATAATGCTTGACATCAAAACTCCACTTTTCTATTGTAAGTTGTTTATGTTATGAAAGGTGAAGCTGGCAGGGCCGGCAGATATTCAGAATAAGATCGGGGACCTCGTTATGAAGCGCACATATCAGCCGCACAACAAGAGTAGAAAACGTACGCATGGATTTCGGAAGAGGATGAGCTCGAAGAACGGCCGCCTGGTGCTCAAGAGAAGGAGGACAAGAGGAAGAAAGCGCCTTGCGGTTTAACGGGCATGGGACCGGATAAGCCCGATGGCACCAAAAGGAATCAAGAAAAGCAATCAATTCAGGCGTGTTTACAGAGAGGGCCGCAGGGAAGCCGGGGAAAAGATCGTCATCTACTGCCTCGAAACCGGCGACGGGGGGATACTCCCGGGATTTGTGGCCAGCAAGAAGAATGTTGGGAAAAGGGCCTGTCAGCGAAACAGGGCGAAGAGGTTGATGAGAGAGGCGTACAGGAACATAGCCGACCGCATATCCGAAGAGAACCTATGGATAGTATTCATCGCCTCGTTCGACCCGTCGGAGACAACGCTGGGGCAGCTGACGGAAGATGTAGAGAGCTCTCTAAGGAGAGCCGGACTGATATCAAACGGCGGATGATAAGAGGAATTCTGACAAAAGCGGCCGTTACGGCCATCAGGATATACAGGAGTGCAATTTCCCCGTATAATGGACCAGTCTGCAGATATACACCTTCCTGCTCGCATTATGCCGAAGAGGCGCTGAAAAAGTACGGGCCGTTCATGGGCTCCGTAAAGGCGCTGGCGAGGCTTCTGCGCTGCCATCCTTTCTCCGCCGGGGGCCACGACCCGGTCCGCTGACACACGCAGAGGAACAACCTGTCGCACCGTCGAAGGGAAGTGAAGAATGGACAAGCGTTCATTTCTCGCCGTCATAGTAACATTCGGGATCCTCATAGCCTGGCAGATGATCTACGTGAGGCCCAAGCAGCAGGAGGCCGCCAGGGTAAGGTACGAACAGGCAAGGGCCGACTCTGTCGCCGGGGCGGAGGCCGCGGAGGCGGAACCCGTGGAACAGGCCGCGCCGCAGAGGGAGGAAGGATCCGAAGGAACCGCACCGCCCGAGGGGGAATACACCGAGGCGGCCGGCGGCCTTTTCGAAGGTGACGGAGAGACTATCTCCCTTGTAGTAGACACGGGACCGATGACGGTGAGGCTGACCAGCCGGGGCGGCGAGATCTCGAGCGTCGAGCTGGCCGGGTACGAGAGGTTCGGCGGCGGCCCGGTGCAGCTCGTTCCGGAAGGCGCGATCGGAGGAGTCGCGCTGGGTATCGAGAAGGACGGGCACTGGATAGACCTGTCGGGAGTACGGTTTACGACGACCGTCAACGGCAGGGAGGCGATCGACGGGGAAAGGGTGGTGCTCGGCGAGGGCAACGAGGAAGTAGAGATAGCCTTCGTCAGGGAGTCGGCCGACGGGGGGCTGATAGAGAAGAGGTTCAGATTCATGCGAGGCAGCTACGAAACGGGGCTGTCAGTCGCGATAGGCCGGGAGGGCGTGCTGAGAGGGACCGACTCTTATTCGGTTTCCTGGAGATGCGGCCTGGCGCTCAACGAGAAGGACGCGAAGTGGGAGAAGAGACAGCTCGCCTCGATGGGAAGAGTGGGGGAGGAGATATATACGGAGTCGGCAAGGAGCTTCGGGAAGACGAGGCTTAAGGAGCGGGAAGGTGTAGTCGTATGGGCCGGCGCCAGGAGCAAGTATTTCCTCAGCGCAATGCTGACCGAGACGCAGAGAACAGGGACGCTGGGGATGATCGGGGACAAGGAGCTCGCTGAGGTCGGGTGGGCGGTGACATACCCATTCAGCGGGGATCCGAGGATGGTCAGGGACGAGTACATGCTCTATCTGGGCCCCCTGGACATCAAGGCCCTCAAGGAATACGGCGTGGGCCTCGAGAAAACGATCGACCTGGGGAGGCTGAGGTTCTTCAGCAAGTTCATACTAGGGTTGATGATCTGGATGCAGGGGTTCATCCCAAACTACGGCGCAGTGATCATCATCCTGTCGATCTTGACGAAGGTACTGTTCTACAGGCTGACCCACAAGAGCTTCAAGTCGATGAAGGA
>JAUWMD010000079.1 GCA_030613345.1 Candidatus Krumholzibacteriota bacterium | reverse complement strand
GAGCTGGTCGAGATGATCGAGGAGAAGCGCGAGAGCGGGATCTTCCTGACCATACTGGGATTCGGGATCGGCAACTACAAGGACGAAAAGCTCGAGAAGCTCGCCGACAGGGGGAACGGCAACCACGCCTACATCGACAACCTCCTCGAGGCGAAGAAGGTCTTCGTAGACGACCTGACGTCGACGCTCTACACGATTGCCAAGGACGTGAAGATCCAGGTCGAGTTCAACCCGGCGAAGGTAGCCTCGTACAGGCTGATCGGTTACGAGAACCGTCTGCTGGCGAAGGAAGACTTCGCGGACGACACGAAGGACGCCGGTGAGATCGGCGCCGGCCACAGCGTCACGGCGCTCTACGAGATCGTGCCGGCGGAGTACGGCGACTACGAGGTGCTCGAGGACGGCACATTCGTCCCCGACGCCCTGAAGTACGTGGAGACGAAGCTCAGCCCCGAGGCAATGGAAGGTGACGAGATCGTCACTGTGCACGTGCGGTACAAGGAGCCCGACGGCGATACGAGCAGACTCATCACGAATGTCGTCTCGGGGGATCCAGTGAGGGTGAAGAAATCATCGAACGCCCTGAGGTTCTCCGCTGCGGTCGCGATGTACGCAATGATCCTTCGGGAATCCGTACATATGGGGGACATTCAGCTGGAAAATGTTCACGTTCTCGCGAAGGGCGCCATCGGTGATGATGAGCACATGTACCGGGCCGAGTTCATCCGCCAGGTCGAGCGAACCAGCCTGATAATCGGGCTGGCAAGTAAGTGAGGCGCTTGACTTACACATTAGTTTGTGTAATAATATGTGTAACAGGAGGGCGGAAAGATGGCTACAAATCTTGCTATTGATGAAAAGCTGCTTACGGATGCCCTGAGCATCGGCGGCTTCAGGACGAAGAAGGCCACGGTCAATGAGGCATTGCGTGAATTTATTCAGCGACGCAGGCAGAAGAGGATTCTGAAGCTGTTCGGCTCCGTAGAGTTCGACCCGAAATACGACCATAAGAAGGGACGCAGCAGGTAGTGAAAGTCCTCGTTGATACGACGATCTGGTCACTTGCGCTCCGACGCAGACGTCCCGGGCCGAAAGAGCAGGTTCTGATAGACGAACTCTCCGAGCTTGTCATGGAACTTCGCGCGTTTCTTATCGGTCCGGTCCGGCAGGAGATCCTTTCCGGCATTCCTGATCAGGCAAAATTCGAGGAAGTGAGGCTGCACCTTTCCTCATTTGATGACCTGCAGATCGTCCAGTCTGATTACGAAGAGGCGGCGCGGCTCTATAACACATGCCGCAGGAAAGGGATTCAGGGATCCCATGTTGATTTCCTTATATGCGCCGTTGCAATACGGCATTCAGCCGCTGTGTTTACAACGGACAAAGACTTCACAAATTACTCAAAGCACCTTGATCTGGAACTTCACAATCCGAGGAAGGGCTGACAGGCACGTCATGCAGGACGCTTACATCAGCTCAATGCTGGTCTATGAACCGGGACCCCAGGCCTCCATAGCCGTTAAAATCCCTGCACCCCGCGTCTCACCTGTGATATAATATTACTGCAATTACACACATCTTCAACGCTGATGCGCGAGGGGCTGCTCCAATGAGCAAGCATCATATTTTATTTTTCGCATCCATTTTCTCGCCGAAAGGAGAACTGTGATGAGAATCCGTACGCTATCGGTCTGCCTCGCAGTAGTTTTTGCGATCATTATGCTCGTCTCGTCGCTCAACGCCGACTGGACCGAGGGCGGCATCGAGCTCAGCTCATATCCGAGTAATCAGACCGAGCAACAGGTCATCTCAGACGGTTCTGGGGGCGCAATCGTGGTCTGGCAGGACGGCCGTGAGGGAGGCTTCGATTACGATATCTTCGCGCAGCGTTTTGACGAGGACGGCAATGTCCTCTGGGACGCGGGAGGCGTGAACATATCGGAGCTCGGGAGCAGCCAGGAAGCGCCGGTACTCGTGACAGACGGCGCTGGCGGAGCGATAATCGCCTACCAGAGCGACCGTACCGGGAACTGGGATATCATCGCGCAGAGGATCCGCTCCAACGGTTCTCTCGCGTGGAGCGCCGGCGGGTTGACCGTCTGCGGGTCGTCCGGCACTCAAAACGTGCCCCGTATCGTAACCGATGACACGGGTGGCGCGATCATCACCTGGGCTGACAGCCGTTCAGGGGGTTACGACATATACGCGGCGAGGATAGATTCGACAGGCGGTTTCCCCTGGATATATAACGGAGTCGCCGTATGCCAGTTCGCAGACGAACAGTGGAGCCCTGAAATAACGACCGATGGAAGCAGCGGGGCTATAATCGCCTGGATCGATCAGCGGAACGGGAACAACGACATCTATATACAGATGATCCTCTTCAACGGAAGCTCCGCCTGGACCAGTAACGGAGTATATGTAGAAAACACATCCCACACTGTGCTGAATCACCAGATCATATCCGATATGAACGGAGGGGCGATCGTCACCTGGGATCTCAATTATCTCGGAGTCGACTACAACATCTACGCCGAGAGGATCCGCAATGACGGAGTTCAGTTATGGGGTCCCGGATACGGGATTGCCGTATCTGAATATTCCGACAAACAAATTACCCCGTTCATGATATCTGATGGCGCCGGCGGCGCTTTCATCGCCTGGACTGATAACAGGAATTCGAACTATGATATCTACGCCCAGCACATCGATTACGCGGGCGGCACAAACTGGATCAGCGACGGGATACCTGTATGTGTCATGGAGGGAACCCAGTTCAATGCAGCGATCGTGCCCGAGGATCAGGGAGGAGCAATCGTCCTGTGGGCTGATTACAGGTTCCTTCACAATCGTGAGATCTTCGGCCAGAAAATCACCTCAAACGGGATGACGAAGTGGCAGGAGAACGGGATGAATCTGACCGCATACCCTGCCGAGCAGGACCATGTGACTGCCATCTCTTCAGGCGATGGCGGATTCATCGCGGTCTGGCCGGATTTAAGGGACCTGGCCAATTCGAAGATCTACGCCCAGAAGTACGACAGGTACGGGTACTGGGGCGATCCGGCGCCGGTCATCATCGACGCGAGCGATGTTACTGCGGACCAGGGCGGACAGGTCCTGCTCACGTGGGCTCCGATCCGCATGGACGAATACCCCGAGGAGCTGATCACTCACTACACCGTGTGGCGTAGTATTTCAGCACCAGCGGCGATGGCGATGATGCAGGACGGGGCAATGGAAACATCTCCCGGCGCGGTCGGCCTCGATTTCGAGGGGACAGCGTACCGGTTCGACATACTGTTCGGAGCGGCAGTAGCCTGGGAATGGGTCGCCAGCGTCGAGGCGCATTACTGGGAAGAGTACGCTTATACCTGCGGGACCCTTCATGATTTCATTGAGGGTGTGGAAGACGGGATGCATTACTTCGTGATCACAGCGAATAGCGCCGATCCGTTTACCTTCTGGGACTCCGATCCCGACAGCGCCTGGTCGGTCGACAACCTCTCCCCCTGCACCCCTCTCGGTCTCGCAGGTGAGCAATCGTATGTGCCGGAAGGCCTGGAGCTCACATGGGCGCCGAACACCGAGGCCGACCTCGGCGGGTATAACATCTACCGCGGCACCGATCCGACCTTCGAACCTGACCCGAGTTACCTGATGGCGACCACGTGTGAAACGATGATATTCGACGGCGACTGGTCGTGGGATGCCGGGTTATGCTACAAGGTCGCGGCGGTGGACATTCACGGGAACGAGAGCGAATATGCCGTACTCTGCTTCGAGCAGGTGACCGGGGACGACCCGATGCCCCTGCCAGACGCGACATTCCTCGCGCAGAACTTTCCGAACCCCTTCAATCCAAACACTAACATTGGGTTCGGGATAAAAGAGACCGGACATGTATCAATCCGGATCTATGACGCTTCCGGACGACTCGTAACGACTCTTGTTGATGAATCGAGACCCGCAGGCAGATATACCACTGAGTGGAACGGCCAGAACGCTGATGGATCAAAGGCTGCCAGTGGCGTCTACTTCTACAGGCTCAATGCGGGAGAGTTCCTCGAGACGAGGAAGATGGTGCTTTTACGATAGCATCCGTCTGCTGTTCAACAGCCTGAACGGGGAGCTTATTTTAGAATAGCGTCGAAAATGAAATAACCGGGGTTGCTATTTTAACCAATTGTCGATCTTGCCGATGAGGACCGCGGCAGAATCAGCAGCCTTGGCCGGGCAGCGGTATCAACACTGCGGATTCATCGGGCTCTGATGGGTCGTCCGATAACGACTTCCGGCTGGTTGGTGGAAAAGACAGGTATCGCTCCTGCCACGGTCAACAAGTGCCTGAGGAATCTGGAGCGTCTGGGGATCGTACGGGAACTGACCTCCCGCAGGCGTAACCGGGTTTTCAGCTACGCCGGCTATCTGAACATCATGAACCAGGGGACAGGGCTGCCAGGCTGATTGCATGAATATTCGTGCCGACAATCCGAATATTCATGGATACATCGCCGAAAAGCGTCAGGGTATAAGGGCGTCAAAGCGAGACAGGAGAAAACAGTGAGAAAAATCCTACAGTTCAAGGTCGTATTGCTTGAGATATCGCCACCGATCTGGCGCCGGATCCGGGTTCCCGAGGAGTATACCTTCTGGGACCTCCACGTAGCCATTCAGGACTCCATGGGCTGGACGGACTCCCACCTTCATATGTTCGAGATCCACGACCCGAAGAAGGGCCGTATCGAGATCGGCATCCCGGATCCGGATGGTGAACTGGACATTCTTCCAGGTTGGAGACACAAGATCAACAGGCGCTTCAGAGACCCCGGCGACCGATTGGTCTACGAATACGATTTCGGGGATTCGTGGCGCCATGCCGTGCTCCTCGAGCAGGTCTCGTTGGCGGAGCCGGGCGCTGCCTATCCCTGCTGCGTCGACGGCGCGCGCAGATGTCCGCCCGAGGATTGCGGGAGCATCCCCGGATTCGAGAGATTTCTTGAGGCAATCGCGGATCCGAACGACGAGGAACACGAAGAATTCCTGGAATGGTGCGGCGGATCCTTCGACCCGGATGATTTCGACCCGAAGGACGTGAAGTTCGACGATCCCGGGGAACGGATGGAGTCTTTGTTCGAGGAATGAGCGCCGGATCAACCCGATCGTCGATCCGGCAAGCAGATACAGCGCTTGACTTACACATGCGTTTGTGTGATGTTATGTGTAACAGGAGGGCGAAATAATGGCGACCAACCTTTCCATTGATGAAAAGCTGCTTGCCGATGCGCTGAAGGCCGGGGGTCTCAAGACGAAGAAGGCCACGGTCAATGAAGCGTTGCGTGAATTTATTCAACGTCGCAGGCAGAAGAAAATACTGAAGCTGTTCGGCTCCGTAGAGTTCGACCCGGAATACGACCATAAGAAGGGGCGGACGAGGTCGTGATGGTCCTTGTGGACACGACGATCTGGTCGCTCGCGCTCCGTCGGAAGCGTCCCGGGCCGAAAGAACAGGTTCTGATCGACGAACTGTCCGAGCTTGTCAAGGAACTTCGCGCCGTTCTTATCGGTCCGGTTCGCCAGGAGATCCTTTCCAGTATTCCCGATCCGGCTGAATTCGAGGTGGTGAGGCAACACCTTGCTGCCTTTGATGACCTGCAGATCGTCCAGGCTGATTTCGAAGAGGCGGCGCGGGTCTATAACACATGCCGCAAGAAAGGGATTCAGGGATCCCATGTTGATTTCCTGATATGCGCTGTTGCGATACGGCATTCGGCTGCCGTGTTTACAACGGACAAGGACTTCACGAATTACTCGAAGCTCCTTGATCTGGAACTTCACAAACCGAGGAAGGGCTGAATGGACAAGAATGATATTCAGGCATCGATCAAAAAGAAGCTTCGTCGGAAGACGAGCCTGCTTACGGATGAGGAAGTCGATTTCGTTACGGGCATGATGCTCGAAGTGTTTGATGACTCATTCGGTGAGAATCCGTTTATCACCGCCGAATCAATCGAGAAGACCGTCCGGTGGTCTCCGCTGCGGGTCCGCTGCGAACGCGAGCGCGAGAAGTCGGGCTTGAGCCTGAAAGACGCGGCAAAGCAGCTGAAGATTCCCCAGTACAGACTCAAAGCGATAGAGAACGGCGAACTGCGATCGTTCGACCCCGAGATGGCGCGAAAATACTTTCGTTTTCTCGGGATCGAGCGCTGGGTGGCCAGGTGGCGGAAAGCCAACCGCGAGCTTGCCGAGCGAGCCGGATTCTGACCCGCGAACTTCATTTTTTCCGTCCGTCAGTGGCAGATTGTCAATTCAATTTACAATCTGCCGGCGATAATCGGTGCGACTGGTGAAATATACCGGCCCGGGCGTCCATTTATCCCCGCCGGCGATGAAATCATCTTGATTGTATACTCGCATATGATATAGCACGATATATCTGTTCTTCTGGAAATTTCAAGGAGACTTCGACAGGACGGTGCATATGCCTCGGAGGAAAAAGCCATCGGATCGTTATGCCGCCCTTACGCGGAAGGATCTCAACCGATGGGCGGGGAGCCGCATCGTCGGCCGGGGCCGGAGCTACCAGCAGCTGGGCCGCGTGTCAGGCCTGACAATAACGGACGACTGCGTCCTGCTCGCCTGGGTGGACGGTTCGGATCGATACGCGACCATGGTCGCCATGGATGAGGACTGCCTTCCGGAATCGATATGCACCTGCCCCTATGAAGAAAACTGCAAGCACGGAGTGGCCGTTGTGATCGAATATATGGAGCGGATCGAAAACAAAATGCGCGTTCCCAGAGCGAAAAAGGACGACGAACGGTTGGAACTGCTCGATTTTGATGACCTTCATGATGAACCGGACGATGACGATGACGACACCTTCCTGTCCGAGGATGACAGAATCGAAATTGGCGAGTTGATCAAGGACAGGACAAAGGCCCAGCTCATCGAGCTGATCCATGAAATCGCGGGAAAATACCCTGAAGCGGCGCGGGAACTGGTCGAACGGCGGCGGATCGCATCGGGAGACGTAAGATCCATGGTCAGGCGCCTGAGCCTGGAGATCCGGGATATCGGTGAAGAGCCCGGCTGGCAGAATCACTGGCATGGCGGGGGTTACACACCGGACTATTCAGGCATCCGCACAGGGCTGGAAACTCTGCTCAAGGCCGGATACGCCGACGAAACACTCGGCCTCGGCGAGGAATTGATGAAGTCCGGCACAGATCAGGTGGAAATGAGCCATGATGAAGGCGAAACCGCGATGGAACTCGCATGCTGCATGCCTTTGGTAGTAAAGGCGCTGGATCAGTCTTCCATGAATCCCGCCGACAAGCTGTCCTGGGCCGTGGATGTCGTGCTCAAGGATGATTTCGATATATTTACGGACTTTTTCGACTACCTCAATCGAAAACACTCCAGGGCGGCCTGGAACTCGCTGGCGGACCGGCTGCTGAAAAGGCTGAGCGGATCGAAAGGTGTCAACATCGCAGACGGATTCAGCCGCAGCTACGCCAGGGACCAGCTCAGCGACTGGGCCATCCACGCCCTCGAGCGGGCGGACCGAAAGGACGAGATCATTCCGCTCTGCCAGGCCGAAGCCCGAAAGACGGGGTCCTACGAACGCCTCGTCAAACTGCTGATGGCGGCGCGCCGCCGGGAGGAAGCCGAGCGCTGGATCAAGGAAGGCGTACATGCCACCGGGAAGGATTGGCCCGGTATCGCGGCGAACCTGCGTGACAGACTGAGGGAGATCCACTCCCGTAAGAGAAACTGGCCGGTCGTTGCGGCCATGCAGGCCGAAAAATTCATCCGTTATCCGTCCACGGAGGTCTTCAAGGACTGCAAGAAGATCGCATCAAAGATCAAGGTATGGACGAAATTCCGCGGATCTCTCCTCGCTTACCTGGAAAACGGCGGGCTTCCCTGGGAGCAGAAAGGCTGGCCCCTTCCCGAATCCGGTCTCGATGCGCCCGGGACATTTCAGGGCAGGAAATTTCCCATGTTCAATGAACTGATAGAGATCGGCATCCTGGAGAAAAAGCCCGACCAGGTGCTGCGCTGGTACGACAAGCTTCCAGGGAAACGGTTCGGATGGCACGATGTCGATGAAGACGACGTTGCCACGGCGATCCAGAACCACGCGCCGGACCGGGCGGTGGCGATCTGGAAAAACTACGCCGAGCGATTTATCAGTGAGATCAAGCCCAGCGCATACCGGGAGGCGGCCATATACCTGCAAAAAGCACAAAAAGTCATGGTCCGTGAGAAAAGGCAGGCGGAATGGAATCTGTACGTCGAGGGACTGCGAAAAGAGCACAGCCGGAAGCGGCGGCTGATGGAAATCCTCGACACTCTTGGCGGCAAGCCGGTCGTAAAGAGGAGGCGCTGACACTATGGGAAATCCTGCGAGACATAAATGGGTCTTCCGCGCCCGCTTCCGTAAAAACGCCTATGGCTGGCGGGGGTCGCGCCTGGCCGTCAAGCGCGTCAGGGAAGCGGTGTCGGAGATCAGGAAGGTCGCCCGCCGGGACCCCGTCCTAGGCGCCGAGGGGGCTGTGATCTTCCTCGAGAAGGTATCGCCGGCGCTCGGGCACGTGGACAGCTCATCGGGCGCCATCGGCATGGCGGTCTACAGGGCCGTCGCCGCGCTTGCGCAGGTCATCGCCGCGGCCCCTGCTGAAGACGGGCTGCGCGACAGATGGCTGGACCGTCTCTGGCAGGCGGTGTCGGACGATGATATCCCCTATCTCGAACTGCTTCCCGAATACTGGGGAGAACTGTGCGTCACCCCCGAGAGGGCATCCCGCCAGGCGGATGAGTTCATCGGTATCGCGCGGGCCGCCTGGGGACCGGATCCGCGGCTGCGGGGCTACTTCGACGGAACCCCCGCCTGCCTGAGCGCCCTTCTCAAGGCCGGGCGGCATGAGGAGATCATGGAGCTGCTCGAGCTCGAGCCTCACAAGTTCTGGCACTACCGGAAATTCGGAGTCAGGGCGCTGCTGGCGATGGGCAGGAAGGCAGAAGCGTTACGCTACGCGGAGGATACACGGGGACCGAATGAATCCGACCGGGTCATCAGCGAAGCGTGCGAGGAGATCCTGCTCTCGAGCGGCCTGGCCGATGAGGCGTACAACCGCTACGCCATCGAGGCGAATAGGAAAACGACCTATCTGGCGACATTTCGCGCCGTCGTCAAAAAATACCCGAACAGGGATCCGCTTGATATCCTGAACGACCTTGTTGAAAGCACGCCCGGCGATGAGGGAAAGTGGTTTGCATCGGCCAGATCGATGGGATTCCATGACGAGGCGATCGAACTGGCCAACCGCTCGCCGTGCGATCCGAGGACCCTGACCCGGGCGGCCCGGGATACGGCGGAGTCGGAGCCCCGATTCGCCGTGGAAGCGGGCATTGCAGCCCTCCGGTGGCTCACCAGGGGCTACGGTTATGAGATCATCGGGCAGGACGTGATGGACGCCTACGAATACACGATGAAAGCCGCCGGAAACGCGGGGTGCACGCAGGAGACTCTTGAGCGCATCCGAAAGCTGGTCGCCGGCGAGGGTTCCAGCGACCGGTTCGTCAACAGGATCCTCGGCGGGCACCTGTGAATTCCCTTTCATTAATACGCCGGTCCGGCATCCATCCCGGCCGGAGCCGGCCGGGAACAGGGCTGGCAGATTGTCAATTCAATTACAAAGTGAGTAATGCTATCGTACGGCAGGCCGGATAGTGTACCCTTCTTCCGAAACATCAGGGCTCATGCATACGGGGATATCACAAAACAAGCGATATGTAAGGCGACCGTCATGATCGGCAAAACCGTCTCACATTACAAAATCCTTGAAGAACTCGGCCGGGGCGGGATGGG
>JAUWMD010000070.1 GCA_030613345.1 Candidatus Krumholzibacteriota bacterium | reverse complement strand
GCGACCCAGTCGAATTCGATGTGGACTATCTTGCCGCGGCTCTCGTCGAAAGGATGATCGTAGAACCACTCGTTGATCCAGCCGGACTGGTAGACGTACCACGTACCGTTTTCGTATCCGCTGCCGCCGCCTTCGATAACGATCCCCGAACCTACGGTCACGAAGAAATCGTCTGTGACCTGCTGGGCCGAGGCAGGAACGGTGCTGAGCAGGAGCAGTCCAAGAAACAGAGCGATTGCAGTCTTCTTCATCGGTGAACACCTCACTCTTCAGGATCTGAAGTAAATGGCGAATTCATATCCCCTCCTGACGACGGCGAGATATCTTTCCCCTAGCCTCCTTTCGCGCACGACCGGGCAGGGCGGCTTATTACTGGCTTATGGCGTTCATTATCCAAACTGACTGGCGAGGCCGGCAGTATAGCATATTGCTCTATAATATGTAAAGACAATAAGTTGGCGCGGTAATAACTGACAAGATGTATCAGTTATTCAAGATGGCATCCGGGCTCTTCCCGGTATCGGGTGACCGGATGCGGACCGCTTGAAAAACCCGAATTATTCTGCTAGAATATTCTGGAAAGCGATTGCCGGCATCCGGCCATGAACGGTCTTATGCTGGACCAGCCAGAGATATACATGTAAATCAGCTGAACTCGTGAACGCAAGATCCGCCGTATGGCGGCGGACGATCCGCAGGAGGGATTGCGATGGTAGTACAGGTGCACGGCGAACCGGCCGAACAGAATTTCGGCAGATGGTACGATGATTTCAGGGACATGGTCGCGCACGGGATGATTCCGAGGCATAACGAGGAAAAGACCGGCTGGAGCATCCCCGCATGGTGGTTCCAGCTCCAGGCGGGAAGGTATGCCGCCAAGGGGCAGGAAAAGGGAGGCAATCCCCCCGAATTTGTCATCATCGTGACCGATGAGAACGGGAAAATCATCGACCCTGTCAAGTGCAGGCTCTGGATCCGCGGATTCAGGAGCTACGAATCGTTCTGCGAGGACTTCCCCCCGATAAAGTTCCCGTAAGCAACGATCCGGTCTATCGGGCCATGTCCTTGAAAATATCCCGAATACGGATATCCTTATAGGCAGGAAAGCGCATTTTCAGGCCGCCCGGCTTCCAGACTTGCGGGGAACCCGGCCGGCGATTACTCGCTGATATCTAAATCTGATAAATTCGTTTGTCCGCAACTGGAATCCTGACCGCCGCGGGGCGGCAGGGCTTTAAATGGAGGGGGCTCCGATGACAGGGCCAGGAAGAAACCGGCTGTTGTCAGCGCTGCTGATCCCGGCGCTCGCGTTCTTTATTATCACGATCTCGTCACTGATTTCAGTCGATGCCGGGATGCCGGCCGAAGAGAAAACGGAGGGCAAGGATACCCTGACGGTCGGCAAGTGGTACGACGGCTTCAAGGCCGATGTTAAATCCGGGACGATCCAGAGACAGAATCCTGATTTCACGGGGTGGATGGTCCCGGCCTGGTGGGTGCAGCTGCAGGCGGGAAGGTACGCCGAGCAAGCGGCACGCAGCGGCAGATCGCTCGACTTCGTCATAATCGTGACCGATGAGAAGGGAACGATAGTAGATCCCGAGAAGTACAGGCTGTATATCCGCGGATTCAGGAGCTACGAATCGTTCTGCGAGGACTTTCCGCCGATCAACTATCCAGAATGATCTGGCTCCGGCGGCTGCCGCATAGATCGATATGACCGTTTTCCCTAACCGGGGATAGGGGAGTACTGCGTTCGGCTCTCTTCCCGGGTATCAGTCCGCCCCGGTTCGATACCGAAAAAAGCACTGGAATCAGTCCATCCTGAATTGAATATTCGAAAAACAGACCGTTCCTCCCTGTTTCCTTTGCGGGCGATCTGTGTTACACTCGCCGCCGCTGTGTCCGGACTTCAGCACTTTCGATGGAGGTACCGCTTCATGAGAACCCGCTTTTATCTGGTATTGGCGCTCGTCGCGGCATTCGCTGCGACCGTCGCCCTGCCGGCCGGCGCCTGCACCAACTTCCTCGTGACGAAGGGCGCTTCGACCGACGGCTCGACTATGATCACCTATGCCGCAGACTCGCACGTGCTCTACGGAGAGCTGTACTATTTGCCCGCGCGCGATCATCTTCCAGGCACGATGCTCGACATATTCGAGTGGGATACGGGCAAGTATCTCGGAAAGATCCCGCAGGTAGAGCACACGTACTCTGTGGTCGGCCTGATGAACGAGCACCAGGTGACGATCGGCGAGACGACCTGGGGAGGCCGCAGCGAACTTCGCGACAGTACCGCTGTACTCGATTACGGCAGCCTGATGTTCATCGCCCTGCAGAGGGCCAGGACGGCGCGAGAGGCGATAGAGGTCATGACGAGCCTTGTCGCCGAGTACGGTTACGCCAGCTCGGGCGAGTCGTTCTCGATCGCAGACCCGAACGAGGTCTGGTTCATCGACCTGATCGGCAAGGTCGCCGGGAACAGCGGCGCCGTCTGGGTGGCCCGCCGTATCCCCGACGGGTATATTTCGGCACACGCCAACCAGGCCCGCATCAGGCAGTTCCCGCTCAAGGACAAAAAGAATTGCCTCTACGCACCCGACGTCATCGATTTCGCCCGCGAGATGGGCTACTACGAGGGGTCCGACAAGGATTTCAGCTTCGCCGACGCATACGCGCCCCTCGACTACGGAGCGCTGAGGTTCTGCGAGGCGCGGGTCTACGCGATGTTCAACCGCGCGGCTCCCTCACTCGAGATGTCGATGGATTACGTCAAGGGCGTCGAGGAAGCCGAGGCGATGCCTCTCTGGATCAAGCCGGACAGGAAGCTCTCCGTCCATGACATAATGGAATTCATGCGCGACCATTTCGAGGGGACCGATTTCGACATGACCAGGGACCTCGGTGCCGGCCCCTACGTCTGCCCATACCGCTGGCGGCCGCTGACCTGGACGGTCGACGAAGTCAAATACGTCAACGAGCGTGCCACCTCGACCCAGCAGACCGGCTTCTCTTTCGTCTCGCAGTGCCGTTCGTGGCTGCCCGATCCGATCGGCGGCGTGTTCTGGTTCAGCGTCGACGACACGTACAGTACCGTCTACAACCCGATCTACTGCGGCATCAGGCGTGTGCCCGTGTCGTACGCAGTCGGCAACGGCGACTTTAACAACTTCACGTGGGACTCGGCATTCTGGGTATTCAACTGGGTATCCAACTATGCATATTTGCGCTACAGCGAGATGATAGTTGACATCAGGCTCGTCCAGCGCGAGCTCGAGGGTATGTATCTCGCCGACCAGCCGAGGATAGACGAGGCGGCCGAGGCGCTGTACAAGCAGTCGCCGAACCTCGCGATCGACTACCTCACCGACTACTCGTGCCGCACCGCCGACGCGACGGTGGAGCGCTGGCGCAGGCTTGGAACAGATCTTCTCGTAAAGTATATGGACGGCAACCTCAAGGACGAGCTCGGCAACGTCAAGCATCCCGGCTACCCCGAATCGTGGTACAGGAAGGTCGCCGGCGAGACTGGCGATCACCTCGAATACAAGCCGCTCGAGGGCGAGGAGGCTCAGCACTAGATCCGCCCGGCAGATCCCCGTATGAACAACAGGCGCCGCGGAGATGATCCGCGGCGCTTTTTCGATGGCAGGACCCTGCTGCGGGCATCCCGGATATCTATTGATCGGATTCATGGGAACCGGTCTTGCATGACATCTTCCTGGTGAACTTCCGGGTTTCGCGGCGGTACGCGTCCGGCCCGCCCGAATGCGGGCCAAGTGTAGCCGGCGCAGCATATTACGCCTGGCAATGGCCCGGTGGTGAATATTAGGAACGTCCGGGAATCACGGGGAACGACAGGGAATTATGCAACACGGGCTTGTGCTTTGCCACACGGCCTCAAAAGGACGGGCACGATGAAAGAGCTGACGATCAAATGTGTCGACGCCTTCACAAACCGGTCGTTTTCCGGCAATCCGGCCGGGATCATCGCGGGCGCCGACGGCCTCTCTACCGAGATTATGCAGGATATCGCGAGCAAGATGTATCTCAATATCATCGAGTGCGGATTCGTGATGCAGTCGACCTCGAAAGATGCCGCATGCCGTATCAGGTTTTTCACGCCGAAGCGCGAGATGGGATGCAGCGGCCACGTGACGATCGCCGCCTGCTATTCGATGATAGAGGACTGGAGTATCCCTCTCGCCGACGGGGTGACGGAGGTGGTCTTCGAGACAGGCATGGGAAACGTGCAGGTCGATATTCACTCAAGCTCGGGGTCCGATGGGAATACGGGCATAAAAGGTCTCGAGAAGATCATGATGCATCAGCCCGTTCAGCGGTACCGCGAGTCCGATATACCGGTCGATGAGATCGCCGACGTCCTGGGCATAGACAGCAGAGAGATCAGGATGACAGGCCTTCCCGTAGTGGTCGCTTCGGCAGACGTCGACTGGCTGATCATCCCGGTCGAGCACAGGGAGACTATGGTAGATCTGCATCCCGATCTTATCAAGCTCGGGATGTTCAACAAGAAATACAACACCTTCACGAATCATATCTTCACTCTGGACACCTTCGGCGAAGAGTGCATCTCGTACGCGAGGCATTTCGGTCCCGCGATGGGTCTCTGGGAGGATCCCGCCACAGCGATGTCGTCAGGAGGCCTCGGAGAGTACCTGATGAGGTACGGGGTCACGAAATCGGGCTCTATGGTGATGGAGCAGGGCGGCGACCCGGACCGTCTCGCCAGGATATTCGTCGAGATCACCGAGGGTAAGAACGGCGCAAACACGGTCAAGATAGGCGGCACGGCCGCAACGTCGATCGTCAGGAAGCTGCGGATCGAGGGGAACACTGCCGAGATAGTCAACGAGACCGCACCTGTAGCATGATATCTGACGGCTGAGGCCCGTCAGTATTTCATCGGGTTGAACCTCTCTACTCCAGATATTTCTTCGCCAGCTCGCCGACACTGCCAATATGTCCGCCCAGCCCGTAGAAGCCGTATCCCCCGATGCTCCATATGAACGGCCTGTGCTTTTCCGGGTCGGGCGAGCCGTTCTCGCCGAGAATCGATTCGTCGGCCTTTACGTCGATTATCTCCCCGATGAAGATCGTATGGAGGCCGAGCTCGACCGTCTTGATCAGCCTGCATTCGAGTACGAGCTCGCATTCCTCTATATAGGGGGCGTCGACGAGGTCGCTTTTCACGGCGGTCAGGCCGGTCGCCGCGAACTTGTCGACATCCCTGCCCGAGACGACGCCTGTGTAGGCCGAGACCGCGGCCAGCTTCTCGGAGGGTATGTTCACCGTATACGCCTCGTGAGCCTTTATATTGCCGAAGGTATAGGTTGCCTCTCTCAGCGAGACCGCGACGCAGGGAGGTTTTGAGCAGACGATGCCCGCCCAGGATGCGGTCATCATGTTAGGCTTGCCCTCGGCGTCGTACGAACAGATCAGCCAGACGGGCGAAGGCGGCGCTATGGTCTTCGCTCCGAGGGAGATCTTCTCCGCTCCGGCGTGACCGGCGATTGCCAGAATGCTGCCTGCGAGGGCAGCGACCAGAACGAGGAGAGATACAATGCGGCTTGTCTTCATCTGAACGCTCCTTTCCGGACATACAAGATCTGCATCTGCGGCACGAGGCTCCAATCTCAATACGTGCATGCCGCATCTGTCAAGCGGCATTCTTTCCCTGAGTTCCGTCCCGGTCCCTATCGGAGTTGCTGCCGACCCGTTCGCTCCCGTGGTTGATTCGCATCTTTCATGCAGAGATGCATATTCATTCCCGGCCGATGAGCCGCCCGGACCTTACTGTTGCACATGCTTCCACGTCGTGACTTGTCCGTTATACCGGAATACTTCCTGTAAATAACACGCAGCCTCCGGCCGTTTTCCCGTGATCATTTCTGCTCCTTTAACAGGGTGAGGGCATTAAAGTTGCAAGGTTCGCGGGAGGGACCCGCCGGGCTCGGCGATTGGAGAGAAATCGACGCCGTTCCAGCCCGCCCGGGCAAGGCACGCTTTTTGCGTGATGGCGGTTGGAAGACAAAACTGGATGGAGCGATCATGAATAAGATTAGAAGAAATGTCAGAGGATTCACTCTCACCGAGTTGATGATCGTGATCACGGTCTTCGGGCTCATCGCTGTACTGTCCGTTCCGAACTACAAACGGTTCATGATGGGGTGGCGGCTCAACGGAGAGACACAGCACCTCGCCAGCGCCCTGAGGACGGCGCGGTCGACCGCGGTGATGAAGAACATCGACGTCGTTTTCACGTTCGATCCCGGCAACAACACATATTCCTGGTACGAGGACATGAACAGGAACGGCAATCTCGACAACGGCGAGTACGAAAGCGCCGAATACGAGCTCTGCGAGACGGTGGAGATATCCGCTCATACCCTCTCGAGCACGACCCTGACCTTCGGGAGCAAGGGCAATACGAGAGAGAGTGGTTCGATAACGTTGCGAAACACATTAAACAGAGTAAAAAGCGTAAGGATCTTCGGCGGGACCGGTAACGTGACCGTCGATTGACAAGGGAAGTAATCACGATGTTGCAGTCGGAAAAAGGCATAGGGCTGATAGAGATCATCGTAGCGATGCTTATATTCGCCATCGGTATAACGGCCGCGATAAGGACGCTGCCGGTCAGCAATGCGGCGACGACCCGCGCCCGGAATCTGACAATGGCGACCAATCTCGCACAGCAGAAGATCGAGATACTGATGGGTACCCCGTTCAACAACGCCGATCTCACGGCGGGAGCCCACAACGATCAGAATAACCCCATAGAACGTATTTACACGCGTACATGGACCGTCACTGACAATGACCCTTTAGTCGACATGAAGACGGTCACCGTAACGGTGACCTACCTGTCGGGCAGTAAAGACAACGCTGTGACGCTCTCCACGTACATGACATCCAGACGGTAGGTTTGCCATGAGAATCTTCAGAAACAACAGAGATGCAGGGTTCACGCTTATCGAGATAATGCTGAGCATGATCGTCATGGGCTTCGTCCTGATCTCGGTGGCGGGCATATTCTCCCTCTACCAGAAGGGAGCCGCCAAGACACAAGATTACGCCGAGGCGCAGCAGAACTCCAGGGCGGCGCTCGACGATATCACCAACCATCTCAGGCAGGCCGGATCGCAGACCGACTATTTCAAGGGGCAGAGGCCGATTGTGCATGCCGGCCCCTACCAGGTCGCTCTCAACGCCGATATCGACAACGGCAGGACAATTGATGGATTGTCGCCTCTCATAGCGATCAATCCGGTCGTGGCGCCCAATACGGTCCCCGCGAGTGGAAACACTATATACGCGCCGACTTCGATGTTCGACTCGGAGGCGGAGACAATCGTCTTCACTCTGGACTCTAACGCCGACGGAAATATCACCGCCGGCGACCGCGGAGACGATCCCGAAGAGGACGGCGAGAACAGGAACCTCTTCGTGATGAAGAGGTACACGTACGGTTTCGACGGCGGCAAGAACGAGGTGCGCGATGCCAACATCGCGATAGTCCGTGGTCCCAATCTGACGGCGACCTGGACGATACCGCAGCCGCTGTTCCAGTACTGGTACGATCACGACGACAACCCCTCGACGGACAACGAGCTCTGGGGGGACAACGACGGCAGCGAGTACCTCGAGGACAATGAGGCGCTGGCCGTTACGGCGATGCCGGACAACCTCCTCGGCCGGATCCGCAGGATCAAGGTCACCACGATATCCGAGTCGGACCGATACGATACTAATTACGAGACGAACGGCGGGTACCTCGACGTCACGATGACCTCCGAGGTCTATGTGAGGAACTCGCAGATAGCAAGCGCGATAATCCGCGGGAAGGTCTACCACGACGCCGATAAGGACGCTCAGATGGACGCCGGCGAGTCCGGCATCCCGAAGGTCAAGATTCGCCTCGCCGGACAGAGCCGCGAAGCCCTGACGGACAATTTCGGGGTCTTCTACTTCCCGCTTCCGGCAGGGACCTATTCGATCCAGGAGGTAGACCCGCCCGGATACAATTCGACTACGGCGAACCTCGTATCTGTCACTCTCGTCTCGGGGCAGTCCCAGATCGTCAATTTCGGCGACTTCGCGACCGCTCCGTCCGGGGTGATCAACGGGTACGTCTTCGAGGACGAGGACAAGGACGGCGTTAAGGGTCTGGGCGAAAAGGGTCTGCCCGGAGTGCTGATCTCTCTCGATGACGGGGCGCAGACACTGACGGACGACATGGGCTATTACGTCTTCACCGCCATGCAGGGCAACTACGTTGTCGTCGAGACCGACCCGGTCGGATTCTCGTCGACGACCACGAACTCGGGCTCGGCGGCTATCGTCGCACAGGACGATACTGTAACGATACATTTCGGAGATTATGCCGGGCCGACCTCCGGCGTCCTCGAGGGATATGTCTATCTCGACGAGAATGACGACGGTATGCGAAACTCGATGGAGGAAGGGATCCCCAACGTGAGAATAGTCGTCTCGAACGGCGATTCCACGCTTACCAACGCGAACGGATTCTACGTCTTCAACCTCGAGCCGAATACCTATTCGGTGACCGAGAAGGATCCCAACGGATATACCTCGACGACAGTCAACACATACGTGAACATCGTTATCACGTCCGACACGCCGGTGGTCCGCAACTTCGGCTATGTGCTCGAGGACCGCCAGGACTTCGTCGAGATCCACATCTCGAACACTGAGAGGGTGCTGTCGGTGGCGACGGCCAACCTCGGCGAGGACGGGAACTACGATCAGGATATCGTGCTCGGGACTGCGCTCGGCGGCGGGGTCGGCAACATGCTCGTCTTCCACAACGCGTGGGAGAATTCCACGACTCCCGTGCACGAGCTGTTCAGCTCCGAGCCCTCGTTCAGGCGCGACGCCGGGTACAATATCAACGCCATGGTACGACGCGACCTCTCAGGAGACGGAATCCCCGACATCATGACCGGCCTCGACGTCGGCACGGAACGCAACGTCCAGGTCTGGATGACCGGGGCGGAAGGTATCCTCAGCACGTCTCCCGATGTTTCCTTCATCTCCAGCGGCATGAACGAGGTGATGGATATCAAGCTTGTCGATCTCGACGACGACGGCACGGCGGACCTCATCGTCGGCCTCAAGTCGCCCTTCGGAACGGTCGGCGGATTTCAGGTATTCAGGGGCATCGGCGGCGGAGACTTCATGCCGCTGCAGTACATAACCAAGGCGTGCGTGATAAACGAGGTGCCTCTCGGCGAGATCTGGGCCGTCGAATCGGGAGATTTTGACGGTGACGGCGACGAGGATATCGTCGTCGGATCGCACAATACCGCTTACTACGGATATATAGATATCTACGAGAATGTCGGCTACGCCTCGGGCGACTTTAAATGGGTCCAGCGCTACATGCCCTGGGGCGCCGTGAACGACCTGAGGGTCCTCGACATGATGGAGGACGACGCGGGCGATGACGACATCTTGGCCGCCCTCGCGACGGGGATAAACCAGGGCAGCATCAAGCTCTGGCACAACGAGAACGGAACCCTGGGCGTCCCGGATACGACCGGGTACGCATTCGAGCCTGACGAGATGCCGATGTTGATGGAAGACGAGGTATTCGCCGATGGCGAGGTCCTCTGTATGGCCATACTGAATTTTAACAACGATGTCTTCCCCGACCTGGCGTACGGGACGAGGAATTCGTCGGTCTATACTGGAAATGGCTTCCTGTTGCCCGCATACGGTACGCTGCCGGCGTTTGGGGTGCGTATCAATCGCATCGAGCAGGGAGAGATCGTCTCCATCGATGTGGCTGACTTCAACAAGGACAACAGGCCGGACATCGTCGTGGGAACAAGGGCTACGGCGACCCAGGGAAGGCTTGTAGCCTTTTTCGGCAGGGAATAACGAACCCGCCCGGAGGGAACAGGAAAGGACTGAATCGAAATGAATGGCAAGATCAACGGAAAGATGAAGGCGGAGAGCGGGAATGTCCTGGTGGTGACTCTCCTCGTCCTGTTCGCCATCTCGGTGATCGGCGCGACGCTGGCGATGGTCTCCTCGATGGACCTGAAGATCTCGGGCAACCAGAGGACGACCACGCAGTCGCTGTTCATCGCCGAGGCGGGGCTCAACGAGGCGATCCACAGGATATCCCTGCCCAACCCTACCAATGTCGTCGTGGGTGGATGGACGGGTAACGCCGCGATAAGCGACAGCGAACCGTACGATCCCGACTGGAAGACGTACATATACCTCACTGCGCCCGGCTCGGCTCCCGCGGTCGGTGGAAGCGCCGTTTCGACCGGAACGCTCCAGAACCCGAACAACGGGTATCTCCGGTACAGCCAGACGGCCGGAACGGACAACGTGCTCACAATAGAGCATAAATGGGAGGATCGCGAGGGCGACGGGGCGAGGGACGTGAACGAGGTCGTACTCTACGACCCGCTCAAGATACCGCCTGAGAAGTTCGCCTCCGGATTCCCCGTCGAGATCATAACCGTGGCGGGACATTCTGCCGACGGGGAGAGGGTCATCCAGGCCGAGGTCACCAAGAGGATGATGATA
>JAUWMD010000036.1 GCA_030613345.1 Candidatus Krumholzibacteriota bacterium | reverse complement strand
ATAAACGTCCCAATAATCGTCGGCGGCAACCCACGGCCGGACCACGAAGTCGACCGAGGAATCTCCGAGCTCATGAAGCTTCACGGCAGGTTCCGGATCGTCGAGCACCTTGTCGTGTTTCTGCAGGATGCCCATGAGGACCTGCTCGGCCTTCGGGATGTCGTCGGTATACGATATTCCAAATTTCATGTCGACCCTGCGAAGAGCCTGGGCGGTTACATTCTTTATCACATCGCCCCATATCTTGCTGTTCGGCACGACGATGGTCTGGTTGTCGATCGTGAGGATGGTCGTCGACACCAGGCTCATCTTGTTGACCTTGCCGAAGACAGTCCCCGCATCGACCATGTCCCCAACGTCGTACGGGTGGTAGATCAGAATCATCATCCCCGCGGCGAAGTTCGAGAGCGTGTCCTGCAGCGCGAACCCGATTATGAAACCAATAACACCGAGGCCGGCCAGCAGCGGCCCCAGGCTGATGCCCAGCTGTGACAGTGCTATCAGGAGACCAAGCGCCATAACAACGTTCGTAGCGGCAGTTATGATCATTCGCCGCAGCAGGGTCGAGATATCCAGCCTCGATGAATCGAGGGCCCGCTCGGCACCCTTGCTGGCGAGCCGTGAGAGAAGACGAAAAACGAACAGTATGCCGAGGAACAGCAGCAGCTTGACGAGCAGTCCCGGGCCTTTTTCGGACAGCCATGTCATCAGCCTGCCCGTGGCACTGCTTATCAGACTGGCAGCAGCGCCCCTGTCGAGAAGCACCGTGCTGATATCCCTCGTTGCCTCGGCAAGCTGCGCGCGATAGTCCTCCGTCGGCAGCTCAAGCCTGTCCATTAATCCGAGGGTCACCGCCATGCTCGCAGTATTCGTCCCCATGCTCTTGTGCGCGGCCACGATGAGCACGGAAAGATCGGTGTTGTCCGGTGTGTCGCTGAGTCTTGCGCCGAGCCGGTCGATCCGTTCGAGGGCAAGGTCGATGCGGCCCGACAGCTCGTTCGCCCGATCGCCCAGGAGTCCGGTCAGGGTTTTTCGCGCCTCGGATGATTCCATCCCCAGTTTATCCATTTTCTCGATGTGGACCAGGCTGAACCCGTATGCCTCGTCCAGGCGAAGGGTCAGCTCGGCGATATCCTCTTCGAGGGCGGGACGGTCCTGCGCATCGATCGAGTGACGGCGGTTGCGGGCGGCATCGATCTGATTACTGCGATGATCGATATATGTCCACAGCAACGGCGTCACATATTCGTACGTTTTTTCCACTTCGGCGCGAAGCTACTCCTGCGGACCTTTCTGCTCCAGATCGTACAGAATATCCGCCAGCTTGTGGATATCCGCCAGGAGCTGTAACCGATGCCTGGAGATCTGCAGTTCCAGCACAAGGCTGTCTTCCCTGCCCGCTCCGGCCAGCTTCGAGCTCATCTCATCGCCCCTGTCGATCCCCGTCCTGATGCCAGCAACAAGCTTGGCGGCCTGTTCGCCGATCGAGTCGGCATCGACTTCCGCGAGGAGCTTCTGCTGTTCGAGCGTACCGGCCCTCTCCTGTGCGGAGGCGCCGGTCGAAATTCCATCCAACGACACCTGAGACAGCAGAAGGATCAGCATAGAGGAAATCAAAAATGTGATGTTGCGCTTCATAATATCCTCTGAAATTATCACCCGTACTGATATTTCGATACTTCTGGAAACTGCTTTGATACTAAGCCCTACATGAAACCTGGTCTAGCCAATATTACGCCTGCTCGGGTGTAGTAATCCCCCCGGCGCTCGATTGGGTTGGATTGTGTCACTCAGTGATGTTTTGGGATCTGAACGTGATCCCCTAGATCGGATCAAGGTTGTGAGTTTTACTCTGACCTGGCGCAAAGGGGGCTATTTCATGTCCAGGAAGCGATTTGCTCCAGAACAGATTATTACAAAGCTCCGCGAAGCCGAGGTTCTTCTCTCCAAAGGAAAGAAAATGGCCGAGGTATGCCGTCAACTCGATGTGAGCGAGAACACCTACTATCGCTGGCGCAAGGAGTATGGCAACCTGGATGTCAAGCAGGCCAGGCATCTGAATGGACAGCCGTCCTCTCGTTCCAAATATCGGATGACACCAGCCGGATCCATATCAGCGGACCATTACGGCCTTCACCGCTCTGGACTCTCCATCGTCACTGCTCAGCCGCATGAAGTAAACCCCCGAGCTCACATCGCATCCGCCCGCATCGCGTCCGTTCCACCGAGCCCTGTGGAGACCAGGTTCAAACATCCCAAGAGGCTCCTCCCTTATGCATTTCCCGCTCACGTCATAGATTTCCAGGGTCACATGACATGATCTCCGGATCTCGAATGAGACCTCAACGGACGGATTGAAAGGATTAGGCACCAGTGAGACTATCGTCAGCATCTCGGCTCCGGGCACATCACTGGCCCCATGTTCCTCGACGCCGGTGGTATAGCTTTTCAATCCCAGACTGTGATAATATCCCCCGGTGATCGCCACGAAACCCTCATTCGGCGCCGGAAGATGACACTGGTTTATCGTGTTATCCCCCCAGGCTCGAATCGGCCCGTCGGCTTGGAGGCCAAGACTGTGATGACCACTCCCAGCGATGGCTACAAAACCTGTGTTCGGCGCCGGGACATAGCACTGCTCATAGGCGTTCCATCCCCAGGCCACGATCGAGCCGTCGGCCTTTAGGCCGAGGCTGTGCCAACCGCCTGCGGCGATCGCCACAAAGCCCTCATTCGGCGAGGGGACATAACACTGTTCATAATTGTTCGATCCCCAGGCGACGATCGAGCCGTCGGCCCTCAGGCCAAGACTGTGACCATGCCCGCCAGCGACCGCCACGAAGCTGGTGTTCGGTGCCGGGACATCGCATTGCTCATTATCGTTCCATCCCCAGGCAACGATCGATCCGTCCACTTTGACGCCAAGGCTATGATAATGGCCCGCGCCAATCGCTACGAAACCGGTGTTCGGCTCGGGGACGTCGCACTGACCATGGGAGTTCTTTCCCCAGGCAGCTATAGATCCACCGGCCCTCAGTCCAAGATTATGGCCCTCGCCCGCCGCGATTCCTACGAAAGCTTCGTTCGGCGCGGGGGCATTGCACTGGCTGTATTCGTTGAATCCCCAGACCACAATGGTCTCATCCGCTTTCTGTCCCAGGCAGTGGCGGTCGCCGGCCGCGATAGACACGAAATCGTCGTTCGGGAGAGGGATATCACCCTGGCCATATATAGTATTCCCCCAGACCACGATCGAGCCATCGGACTTGAGGCCCATGCTGTGCCATTCGCCTCCCGAAATGGCCACGAAATCGGTGTTCGGTGCCGGAACGGTGCACTGACCGTCGGCATTGTCCCCCCAGGCCACGATAGATCCGTCGGATTTGAGTCCCAGGCTGTGTAGGCCTCCGGCGGCGATCGCCACGAAGTCTCTATTCGGTGCGGGAACGTTGCACTGACCATTGTCGTTCTGCCCCCAGACGACGATCGATCCATCGGACTTGAGGCCCAGGCTGTGGACATAACCGGCTGCAACCGCCACGAAGTCCGTATTCGGGGCGGGAACGTTGCACTGGCCATAGGAATTGTCCCCCCAGGCCACGATCGATCCGTCGGCCTTGAGACCGAGGCTGTGCCATTCACCTCCGGCCATCCCCACGAAGCCAGTGTTCGGCGCCGGAACAACGCACTGGCCATAAGCGTTACGTCCCCAGGCCACGATCGTGCCTTCGCCCCTCAGGCCCAGACTATGATCGCGCCCCGCGGCGACGGCCGTGAAACTCGTGTTGGGGGCGGGCCTATTGCACTGGCCGTTGCCGTTATACCCCCAGGCCACGATCGAACCTTCGGAATTAAGGCCGAGGCTGTGATTCCCGCCTCCGTCGAACGCCACGAGATCCTCGAGCACCAACGGTTCTACAGCGACATACCCGCCCCAACTGACGATGGCTCCAGCGCATCGACCCGGGACGGTACTCGCGCCGAGGATAAATAATGATAGAATGATCAAACCGACGACTGATCTGCTTCGTCTCATGATGCTTGCCCTCCTTCAGCAAGTGATCGTGCCGGCCATCCAGGAATCGTCCTCATTTCGCAGCATTGCACATGTAAAAAAACGAAGCTAACGCTCCGCCTGATACTGCTTTAAGCCTGGCAACTGATTTTCACAATCATGCTCCCGCAATAGGATCGCTGGCAGTTAACCGAACAATCAAACGCCTCCTGCAATAGTGGTCAGTATGATAAATCTAAAAGTTCCCCCAGAACTATCGGTTCAGCAGGACAATATCATAATGACGTCCGATTTTCTACATATTTTTCAGCCTCTGAAGTTCAGGGTTGGGTTGGTAGGGTCGAGGACTGGCGCGGTGCTCCGCAGGATTGGCCTATCTGTTTCTCCCCGTTTCCTATGGGAGTGCCTCACCAGCCATTCCGTAAGCTCGTTTCCAGCCCCCGCCACCTCGCACGCAACATGCGGATTTCCCGCACTACGCGCTCCTGCACACTTCTCGTCAAGGATTATGAGACCTATCGTACCGGAGCTCCTTTCGGCTGTGGTTAAGGTCACTGCCTACTCCATCGCTGCCAGCCAAAGCCCTGACGCTGTACAAGCGTCAAGACGGTTCAGCCTTCGCCTTGACGTATATCCTCCGACGCAGATCCTGCAGATTGACAATGACGTACCAATTTAATATTGGCGGGAGACAACGCCGGTTCAAAGGACCGGTTTTCGTTACTCTTTCTCTTCCTCACCAAAGCCCCACTGCAGTCCTGCAGACACAGCCGGGTCCTCCATCTCCAGGTAAAAGCCCGTCAGTATCAGCCACTCCGCGGGGAAGAAGGAAATACCTATGTGTGAGTTGATTCCATCATAGGTGTAGAACGGGCTCACTCTGTCGACGAGCGTCACCGAGACCGTGCCCAGAAGCCAATTCTCCTCAAAGTCGGGGATATCGGTAGCGTATCCGCCAGCGACAGTGATCCCTAAACGACTTTCGACGACTTCCAGCGTCTTGACAAGCTGGACAAACGCAGACTGATCGCTTCCTCCTACCTGTACGCTGCCAGTACCGATAATGAGCGCCGGACGCCATCCATCCAGATCCTGTGCCAGCGGCTCCACGCGGACACTCCAGATGATCTCATCCTCCCCATCCTCCGCAGCCACAGCATACCCGATCCCCGCATCTATCCAGGATTGCAGTCCATAGCGAAGGTTGAAAACGGCCCTTTCCTCCTCGCCCCTTGGGATGTACATCCCCGAGAAAAGAACCGTCTTTGAAGACAGCAAATCACCAACGGCTTTCCCCGAACAAGCCGGGCAGCCTGGACCACATTGCTGTGCTTCGGCAGTCCCAACCGACGCCAAAGCTAAAAATATCGACACAAGAGTAATCGGTATTATGAATCTCAAATGCTGTTCCCTTGTCATAATCTATTCGAAAGAAGCAGAAACCCTCGAGGACCGTCTCTTCTGCTCATTTCAGTCATCTCACATTACATTAACTTACACTATTAGTAAGTATATAATGACTTGCCTGTTTTTTCAAATACTTTGCACCTTCATCTCGGCGCTGAAGTCACACCGTGCGTTGGCCCTGGAAAACCTCACGCATCGGGGTTCGGATGTAATAAATGGAATAGACAGCCCCCGGCGCATAATCCGCCACCGGCTCCTACCACCTGATCCCCTATCCCTTTGATGCATTTGAAATAAAATGGTGGGCGATACTGGACTTGAACCAGTGACCCCCTGCGTGTAAAGCAGGTGCTCTAACCAGCTGAGCTAATCACCCACGAAAGGCGTGCCTATATGAGGGCGACGGGTACGAGGATGCAGTACCCGAGAACGAGCATGGCGGGCGCTGCGGAGATGGAGCCCTGGCCGAGCAGGATGTAGCCGATCACTATCGACACGAGTCCCGCACCGAGGATCCATTTCCTGAATTTTCTTACCTTTTCCATTATTCAGCCTTTCCCGTTATACCGGGTCCCCTGCCCGGTAACTGGAAATAATATCGGTAAAACCGGTCAAGTCAAGCGATTCGTCAGGATTTCTCTTCCTCGCCGCAGATCGCCTCGTTGAGGCTCCCCATCCGGTAGCCCTGCATGTCTACGGTGATGTATTTAAACCCGAGTCCCCGCAGATGTTCCGTCACCTGGCGGCGCTGGTCGGGTTTCATGAGCTGCCCTATGCTCTTCGGCGACACCTCTATCCTCGCCAGATTCCCGTGATGGCGGACGCGGCAGTTGCCGTAGCCGAGCGAGCGCAGAAGCTCTTCCGCCTCGTCTATCTGCCGCAGCTTCTTCTTCGTGATCTTCTCGCCGTACGGGACGCGCGTCGCGAGGCAGGCCATCGCCGGCTTTTTCCAGCTGGTAAGATTCCGCTCCTTCGAGAACTCCCTGATCTCGGCCTTGGTCAGGCCTGCTTCCAACAGCGGGCTGCGGACACCGAGCTCCCTCAGGGCCCTGAGTCCCGGCCGGTAATCCCCTGTGTCATCGGCGTTGGTCGCATCCATGACGCAGGCGATGCCCTGGCCCCCGGCGATGGCAAGCACCTGCGAGAAGAGGAACTTCTTGCATATGTAGCACCTGTCGACCGGATTGTCGGTAAAACCCTCGATATCGTTCTCGTCGATAGTGACGATCTTGTGCCTCGCTCCGATCAGATTGGCGATCTCGATCGATTCCTTCTTCTCGTGCCTCGGCATGAACGACGAAACAACGGTGACGGCCATGACATTATCGCCGAGCACCTCATGGGCCACGCTGAGAAGAAGCGTCGAGTCGACACCTCCGGAGAAGGCGACGACCGCCTTTTCGCAATCTCTGATGATATCCTTGAGTCTGTCGAGTCTCTCTGCCGCCACTCCCTGTCCTTCCTACCCCTCGTCCACGCCTGTCGGCGGCCTGTCATTCGTCGAGTCCGGTCTCGGTTCCTTCATCTCCCGGCTCTCCATCCCTTCCGAGTCGGGAGAAGTCCCGTCGGGCGAGTCGGCCGCCTCCGGCCCCGGGCCGTCTGTCACGGATGGGTCGGGACGGCTCCTGATCTCCGGTGGGACTGCCCCGTACCTGATCCGGTGCTTTGCCTGCAGATGCTCGTTGTACGTCCTGCTGAAATGATGGCGTCCCGTGCCGTCGGCGACGAAGTAATACTCGTTGCTGCCCGACAGCGGGTTGACCGCCGCCTCGAGGGCCGACCGTCCCGGGTTGCAAATAGCGCCCGGCGGCAGGCCTTTGACCCTGTAGGTGTTGTAAGGCGACTCGACCTTGAGGTCCTTCAGCCAGAGCCTTCTGCGCACGCCTCCGAGGGCGTAGGCGACCGTCGGATCGGCCTCGAGCCGCATCCCGGCTCTGAGCCTGTTGTGGTAGACGGCCGATATCCTCGGCATCTCCGAGTCGTAGACTGCCTCGGCCTGTACTATCGACGCCAGTGTGACAACGTGCGTCCTGTGCATGACGATCGAGTCGGCGTCTAGCGCTACGTACATGCCGTATACCTCGCGGAACCGGTAGACCATCCGCCTTGCAACATCTTCGGAGCTTATCGGCCAGTCGAATAGGTAGGTATCGGGGAAGAGATATCCCTCGAGGGTCGGTTCGAGTATGCCGAGATCGGTGACGAACTGCGAATCGGTCGCCGTCTCGATGAAGGCAATCGAGTCGACCACGGACTTCTCCTGGAGGAGCGAGGCGATCTCCTTCATGTACAGGCCCTCGGGAACAACGACACGTGTGTACTCGACCTCTCCGTGTGTGAGCCTGCGGAGGATGCAGGAAATACTCTCCCCGTAACGAAAGAGGTATCTGCCGGTCTGTATGTCGTCCTCGCGCCTCGTGAGATACGCCGCCCAGCGGAAGAGCTGTGGATTGGTCACTATGCCCTTCTCGACCAGTGCGTCCCGGACCTGCCCGAAGGTCATCCCCGGCGCGACCTTGACCTCTATCCTCGGAGCGTCGAGGTCGCCCCCGTCCTTGTAGTAGAGAACGCTGAAATGGAGCGCCGCGAGGAAGAGCGCCGTGGCTATTATCGCTATAGTGATCGATACGTGCTTCACCGCGCCCCCCTTTCCTCGAGATACGACGAAAGCAACAGGACGGCGGCGAGCCGGTCGATATCTCCGGCGTTCTTTATCCTGCCCTCCTGCTTCATGACCCTTTCGGCCTCCAGACTCGTCATCCTCTCGTCCCTGAGAACGACATCGATTCCATATTCATCTTCGATCGCTGCAGCCAGTTCCCTCGAGCGCCCCGCGCCCTCGAGCTCCTCCCCGCTCATAGAGAGGGGCAGGCCTATCACGACTGCAATTATACCATATTCCCCGGCGAGGCGGCCGATATGTTCGACGAGCGCCTGCCGGGAGCCGGTGTAAGTCTCTAATCCCTGGGCGGTTATCCCCAGCTCATCGCTCACGGCGAGACCGTTCCGCTTCGTTCCCGGATCGATGGCGAGGACCCTGCCCACCCCGGCTGATGCATCGCCCGTGCCTGACATCTTATGTGATCCTCTTTACTACAAGAATAGTAAGGTCGTCGTTCGCCCCGACCGGATGGGAGAACCTCTCTACTTCATTGACGATAGCGTCCTTCACCTCGCCGGCGCTGCTGCCGTGCAGGCCCGCGAGAAACGGGTGGAGACGCTCCTCGCCGTACAGCTCTCCGGCGCGGTTCTCCGCCTCGGTGACGCCGTCGGTGGTGACGACTATCATATCGCCCGGCTGGAACTTCGTCTTGCGGGCCTCGTAGGAGAACCCCGGTTTCACTCCGAGGATAAGTCCGCTATAAGCAAGCACTTCCACATTGCCGCCGTCTCTGACGACCACGGGAAAGAAGTGCCCCGCGTTCGAGTAGGCGACCTCGTTGCGCTCGAGGTCGACGCACCCGTAGAACATCGTGGCAAACTTGTCGGCAGAGGTTATTTCGCACATGACGTCGTTAAGACGCCCTATAACGGCCACCGGGTCGGTCATCCTGTCCTTCATCGCGCGCAGGCTCGCCTGAAGCGACGCCATAAGGAGCGACGCGGGAACGCCCTTGCCCGAGACGTCGGCCACTGTGAAGGCGAGGTACCGCCCGTTCTTGATGAAATCGTAGTAGTCGCCCCCGACCTGTTTGCTCGGGATGCTAAGCGCCGCCGCCTCGTAGTTTTCGAGCTCGGGCGGCGAAGAGGGAAGCAGGTTGAGCTGGATCGTTCTCGCGATGTTCAGCTCTTCCTCCATGACCCTCTTCTCGACGACTTCCTTGAGGAGCTCCATCCTCGACAGGGAGGCGGCAACCTGGTTGGAGAGCATCGAAATCATCGCCTGCTGCTGCATGCTGTACCTGCCGCCGTCGCGCTTATCGCCGAGCAGCAGGACCGCCACGCACTCACCGTCGTGTATGACGGGCACTATCAGCTCGTGGCTCGCCATGTGCTTCACGATGCCGGGAAGGATGTCGACAGCCTCGCGGATCAGCTTCCTGCCGGGGCGGAATATCCCCCGCCTGACACGCATGAAACCGAGCGCCTCCATGAAGTCGAGTCGGCCGACAGGCTCGCCGACCTGTTCGAGAAGCTCGAGGACCTTCTCGGCGTATATGTCCTCGTCCTTTAGGCCGAGGATCTCGTCGCGGAATACAACCTCGACGTCGTCGGTCTGGAAGACATCGGAGAGGACCTCTTTCATCCTGTCCTTCATCGACTCGGCGTCGACGGCGGTGAGAAGCTCGTTGCTGAGATTTCTCAGCTTGACCCTGGGGCTCTCCTCCCTCATCAGAGCCCTCTCGGTCCATTCTTCGATACGGATCAGGACAGGCTGGAAGGCTATGACGAAGAGAACGATCAGGAGGGTCTCTATGAATTCGAGCTCAGTGCCGGTGTAAGTCAGGATGAACCTTGTGAACTGCTTGATGATGATCAGGTAGAAGAGGGCGAATACAACGGCGGTAACCGCGTAGAAGAGGCCCTTTCTCGCTATCAGTCGCACGTCGAGGAGCTGGTACTTGAGGATCACGTAGGCGATCGAGCCGCCTCCGATGATCAGCGAGGCGTTGACCAGCGCCGCCGCGATGGCCCTGTCGATATCCATCGCCAGAAAGTACGGTATGACGCGGGCGAACGAGTAGGTGACGATCGCTATCCCCAGACCTGCGAGCATGATCTGGATCTGGCGGCGCTGTCTCGGCGTCAGGTCCCCGCGCATGGCGACGGCAAGGAGTATTATCGAGAGCACGGCGTACATCACGTTCACGAGCGAGAAGAGCTGGTTGTGTGCCTTGAAGAGGAGTTCGGAAAAGACGTTCAGTGACTTTGAAAGGTTGTTCGTATAGATAGCCAGCGCGCTCGACGGCACGGGGATATCGGTCACCCAGTTGAAGAGCCGAGCGGGGTTTACCCTGTTTACGAGGAAAAGGACCATCAGCAGGTGGAAGATGTGCGGGAGGAACAGGATGAAGGCGAACCTTCTGAGATATTTCCAGATGGCGTAGCGCCTCGGGTAGACGAGGGCCATCAGCAGAAGCGCCGGGAAGAAGAACTCCCACGTGTAATCGAAACTCTCAACGAGGTTCTCGAATAGATAGGTGCCCTCGGGGAGGTTTCTCTGGATGATGACGCCAATGGCGCCGAGGATCGGCCCGATGCCGGCGAACAGCATCACGAGGGCCGTCGCCCACATCGACCCCTCGCGCGATGTGAAACGCATGATCAGAACGGCGAGGAATATGATCGCCGCTCCACAGATGAAGTAGAAAGAAGCAAGTAAAGTCGAGGTGGCCATTCAACAGCTCCGACAGGTCTACAGGGGTCAATCACCGCCGCGTGATCCGCTTGTCTATTATTACGCCTGTCCGGGAAGGTTGTTTCTGTTACTGGAAAGCGGCAAGCGGACCGTGACGATCTAGTCGTCGCCCTCCTTCCCGCTTCCGTTGATCATCTTTTCGAGAATGACTTTCATTCCACCCTTCTCGACCTTCTCGTACTTCAGGGTGTCCATCATCGCTTTCATGATGAAAATCCCCCTGCCGCGCTTCTTGTGGATGTCCGAAGGGTCCGGTATATGCTGCAGGTAGTCAGTGAAATCGAAACCTTCGCCGCAATCGGCCACTTCGATGACAATCCGGTCTTCCCGTCTTCTGAAGACCACCCTGACGTCGCAGTCGGGGCAGCATTTATTGCCGTGCTCGAGGGCGTTGGTGCAGGCCTCGATGACCGAGATCGAGATCTCGTTAAGCGCGTCCCTGCCGAAGTCCATGCCCGCCGTGATCTCGGTGCACATGAGATCGATCATGTTCAACCACTTGTAACTGCTGGGAAATTCCAGCACAAATGTTTCCTCGGCCATCGGGCTCGATCTCCCTCCTGCTCCTGCCGCCCGCGCCTCATCCTCTCGTATAGCTGTCTATCGCCTCGTGCTCGTCGTCGAAGCACTCGAAGATCAGATTCAGTTTCGTCACGTAGAGGATGCTCTCTATTTTCTTCGAAACGTTGAGAAGCTTCAGATCTCCCCTGTTCTTCCTCAGCGTCGTGTACCCGGTGATCAGTATCCCGATACCGGTACTGTTGATCCACTTTATTCCGGCGAGATTTACGACGATCTTCTTCCTGCCCTTCTCGATCAGTTCGTGGACCATGTCCCTGAAGACGTCCGCGTCGTAACCGCCCATCAGCTTCCCGGACAGATCGATGATCGTCACGTTACCCTCTTCCCTCACCTTGTATTTCATCGGTCCCCCGTACAGAGCTCGAGAACGGCCCGGAAATCGTCGGGAAGGGGCGCTTCGAAGGTCATCTCCTTCTCGAGCAGGGGATGAAAAAACGACAACTCCCCCGCATGGAGCGCCTGCCGGTCGATAAGGCTCAACGCCTTTGCCGCCCGGTCGGCCTCCTCCTTTGGGAGGTTCCCCTTTCTGACCTTCCTTCCCCCGTAATTGGGGTCACCGAGGACGGGATGCCCCGCATGAGTCAGGTGGACCCTGATCTGGTGGGTCCTGCCCGTCCCCAACTTCAATTTAATATACTGCAGCGGCGAAAATGTGTCTAGGACTGAGTAATACGTCACAGCCTCCCTGCCACCCTCCCTGACGACGGCCATCTTCTTCCTGTTGGACTTGCTGCGGCCTATCGGAAAGTCGATCTTGCCCTCATCGGCGGGCATCCTGCCCCACACGACGGCCTGATAGATCCGTCTGACGGCCCTTTCCATCAGCTGGCGGCTCAGAGAGATATGGACCTCGTCGCTCTTGGCAACAACGAGCAGACCGGTCGTCTGCGCGTCGAGCCTGTGGACGATTCCCGGCCTGAGGTAGCCTCCTATCCCCGAGAGGTCCCCGCAGTGGGCGAGCAGGGCGTTGACCATCGTGCCGGTCTCGTTGCCCGGCGCGGGGTGGACGACCATGCCGGCCGCCTTGTTCACTACGAGCAGGCCCTCGTCTTCGTAGACGATGGCGAGGGGGATATCCTCGGGGAGCACCTCCACCGGCTTCGGCGGGCTGAAGCGCATCTCGACCGCCTCGCCGCCGCGCACCTTCCTCGACGGCTTGCCGACGGGCAGCCCTCCGACGAGGACCTCGCCCCCCTTCAGAGCCTTCTGTATCCTCGACCGCGAGAGCTCCGGAACGCGCCCGGCGAGCCAGGAATCGAGGCGCTCGCCGGATTCCTCCTCGTCGACGATGAAGGTATGGATCCTGGGTTCATTCATACGGGACCCTCAGGGGGCCTGGTCTACCGGCGTTTCGTCGGGCGGCCCCTCAGGGACCGGCTCCCTCTGGAACGAGAATCCGACGATAAGAAAGACGGCGCCGACCGTAACTGCTATGTCGGCGACGTTATAGGTCGGCCAGCGGTGCGAACCGATCCCCATGTCGATGAAATCGATGACCTTGCCGGTGGCGATGCGGTCGATGAGGTTTCCGAAGGCTCCACCCAGGACGAGGCCGAGGCAGGCACGCTTGAGCATCGGGGCATACCGCATACGGTACGAGAAATAGATGAGCGCAATGATCGATATGATCGTGATCGATATCAGGATCGACCGTGATTCGGAGAGGATCCCCATGACTGCGCCGGTATTCGTGCTGAGGCGGATACGCAGGACACCATCGATGAGATCGGTGCCCCCGGTGTTCTGGAATGCGGCCCAGACCAGCCTCTTCGATGCCTGGTCCAGAATAACAACGAGTGCGGCAATGGTGAAGTAGAGCACGCTCAGCGCCCCCTGTTGTTCTTCTCCGACTCGATTTTACACTTGATGCACTGTCTCGCGGGCGGAACGGCCTCGAGCCTTTTGCTCCCGATCCGGAGCGTGCAGATCTCGCAGATGCCGTAGGTTCCGCGCTCGATCCTCTCGAGCGCCTCGTCGAGGGCCCTGAGGTAGTGGCCCTCCTGGCTCGCGTAGTAAAAGTTCTTCGCCTGCTCCATGTCATCGGTGCCGATGTCGGCGAGGTGGTTCGAGTACGACTGGTTGGAGCCTTCCTTGTCCTTGGTGGCGTCGCTTATCGTCTCCTCGATCCTTTCGAGCTCCATGATTATGCGCTTACGTTCGGCCAGTATCCTCGCGCGCGCGACCTCGAGCTCTTTCCTGGTGAGCTTCTTGCCCTTGATCCTGGGAGCGGCGGGCGGCTTCGGGACGGCCTCTACGGCCCCGGCTTTGGGACTGGTCTTTGCTTTGGCCTTTATTGTTTTTTTCACCCTGGTTTTCACTTTGGCCTTTGTTGCTTTTTTCACCTTTGTTGTCACTTTGGCCTTCGCTTTCCTCTTCGGCTTCGCTTTTGCTTTGGCCTTGGCCTTTGGTTTCGTCCTGGCCTTCGCCCTGGTCTTGGTCTTCGGCTTTCTCTTTGCTTTTTTTGCCGGCATCTCGACTACACTCCTGTTAAACAGCCATCAAGCCAGCTTGACCCACAGATCAATCTGGAAACCATCGAGCTCGATGGA
>JAUWMD010000179.1 GCA_030613345.1 Candidatus Krumholzibacteriota bacterium | reverse complement strand
CACATCTCGCCGGGAGGGAGCATCCTGTAGAAACCGATGTTTGCCGGGAAGCTAGACCGGATGCCCGGCCATCCCCACCTGATCAGGCACTCTCCCCTCCTGTCCCAGCCCGGTGCCATCTTCATGCCGAACTCGCTGCGGGCGATTCTGACTCGCAGTTCGTGTTCTATCCTGCGCTCGTTCTCGCGTGTCGCCGGCGTGGGATCGTTCATCGCCCAGTAGCGTTCGAGCCACTCGTCGCGTTCCTTCCGCGTGGGCGTGGAGAGGTAGTGGCGCTTCTCGTAGTTGTTCAGCGAGTACCGGAGGCCGAAATAGGCAAGCCTCTCCTCCGGCTCGGTCTTCCTGAGCAGGTCGTTCTCTCCCTTGAAGTCTTCGGCGTGCAGCGCCGCACCCGTGCAGTGTACGGCAAGAATGATCGTAACGGCTGTCATGATTGTTTTGCGGATCATAATGCAATATAACTGATACAATGCCCCGCCGCTTACTTGTTTGCCCTGTACAGGAGGACCGCCCCGACGGCGATGAAGATCAGGTTGCCTATCCAGGCGCCGAGTATCGGGTGGAACACACCGCTGTGCCCGAGTGACTGGCCGACGCGGAGAATGCCGTAGTACATGAAACTTATCAGCAGCGTCAGACCGAATCCCGTGGCCATCGACGGCTTTCTCTTGGCCGATGACAGGGCCGTGCCGATGATCGCGAAGATCAGGCTTGTGAACGGGAAGCTGAACTTGAAATACATGTCGACGAGGTACTTGTCGATCGATCCGCCGCCGCGCCTTATCTTGTCGATGTGGTCCCTCAGCTCGAAGAAGCTCATCTCCTCCGGGTCGATCTCCTCCTTGGCGATGTCCTCGGGCTTTTCGGGCAGGTGGGGCATCTCTATCCTGTCAAAGGTCGTCACCGTCTCGCCCACTTCATTGAAATCCCTGATCGCTCCATCCATGAAGACCCATTGCGAGCCGTCCCAGAATGCCTTCTTCGCATCGATGCGTCTGACGAGCTTCGAGTCCTTGTGCTCGTGAAGGGCGACGTTCATCAGCACGCTGAGTTTTATGTCGTACCTCTCGGCGTACCATGTCCTGTTCCCCTCGCCCTGGTAATGGAGGTTCTTCAGGTACTTGAAGCTGTCCTGTTTCCTTCTCCCCTCGATGTCGAGCGTCATTATCTTCTCGGCCCTGCGGTTGGCGAAGGGGACTATCAGCTCGCTGAACGCGAGCGAGGCGAGGCTGATGAAGAAGGCCGATAAGAGGATCGGCAGGGCGATCCTCGTCAGCGGTATTCCCGCGACCACCAGGGCCGTGAGCTCGTTCTCACGGGACAGCCTTCCCAGCGTGAACACGGTTGAGAGAAGGACCGAGATCGGCATGGTCAGGAGGAGTATCCAGGGAAGCTGGTAGATATAGTATGATACGATCTCCCGTGCGGTCGCCTTGTTGTCGTAGAAGTTGTCGGTCTCCTCGCTGAGATCGACTGTGACATATATCACCGTGAAGGCGAAAACGCCGAGGAGCAGGTTCCTCCAGAACCCTCCGAGTATGTAGCGGTCGTGGATCCTCACGGCTGGTATTTACCCCTGGATAACGTCGAGGTTCCCGGCTGTCGGGTTACAATATACCTGCAGTTCCCTTCTGCCGCCAACGTTTTAAGAAGTTGAGGCGGTCCCAGTTTATCGTCTGCGTTTCGCGGACCGTGCTCCAGATGAGCAGTCCTGCGGCGGCGAACAGGATAATGTTCGGGAGCCACATGGCGAGCCACGGTTCGAGAAGCCTCCTGTCGGCAAGCGTCTCGCCCGTGATGAGGAAGACGTAGTAGATCAGGAAGAACATGATCGAGAAGGCGATCGACATCGTCATTCCCTTCTTTCCCGACATGATAGCGAGGGGGGCGCCAAGCAGAACGAATATTATACAGCTGAACGGTATCGAGTATTTCTTGTGGATCTCGACCTCGTACTTCGATATCTGGTCCTCGAGGCCTGTAATCCGCCTCAGGATCGTCTCCAGCGCGTACATCTGTTTCTCGGCGGGATTCTTGGCGTTCTGCTGCGTCCGCCTCTCGGCGCGGGATGTGGGCGTCTCCGGCCTCTCCATGTCGTCGACTGCGAAGGCGTCAAAGGCAATGACCCTCGAGAGGGTGCCGACCATCTCCTTCTCGGCGCTGATGTGCATATCACGGCTGTAGTTGAGGATCTCCTTCTTGAACCCGGCGACCTTATCGCGCATCATCCGCGAGCTCATCTCGCGGTCGCCGCGGTACGAGCGCCGGGAGCGCTCGAGCCCCCGCTCTGTATCCCTGATGTTGATAGTGAAGTTACTGAAGAGGGTCTTCCGGTAGGTAGAGATGTCGGAGGGGTCGGGCATCTCGTGGATCTCGCCGTCCTCGAGCTCGAATCTCAGGACGTTCTCCGACTCGATGAACGACATCTTTCCCCTGTCGGCGACGATCGTCACGGGCACGGTGCCCTTCTTTGAGCGGAAGATCTGGATGTCCTTGATCCTGCCCGTCCTGTCGTCTTTCTCCCTGACGAGTATTGTGTATCCCTCGATGGCGGTGCTGAAGATGTTCTCCTTGATCTCCAGCGTCGGCTTCATCTTTCCGATGTCGATCATCAGGGACATAAGACGATGGTTGCTCTCTGGAAGGATGTTGTTCTGGTAGTAGACGAGGCCGGCGCCGAGAAACAGGGAGGCGATAACGACCGGGGTGATCATCCTGTAGAGGGAAATACCGGTCGCCCTCATCGCCGTGACCTCGTTTTCGGAGGCGAACTGGCCAAAAGCCATGAGCGTCGCGGGCATCACGGACATTGGAATGATTAATGCGAACATATGGCCGAGGCTGAGGATGAAGAACTCGAGAACGACGAAGAAACCTACCCCTTTGTCTATGAACATATCGAGATATCTGATGATGAAATCCATGATGAATATGAAGGTGATCAAGATGAGGCTGAAGAGATAGGGAGGTATGTGGCTCCTCAGTATGTATCGATCAAGTGTAAACATAGCAGTAAGTTAGTTTGTTGCTAGACCTTCCGGCACGCTGCGGATCGTACCTTTCGGTCAGGTGCATCAATTGTTCCGGTGGCGCCGGCCGGGAGTGATGAAATAACGGATATCCGGCCTGTCCGCTCCCCTGGTCGCTTGATGAAAGAGGCCTCAAGGGGAGTTCTATACCTGTACCCCATTGTGGACAGGACAGGTGTATTCTGTCTCCTTTGAGGGACATCGCCGCTTCCGCTTCGAGCCGGCGGTCAGCCGGACCGACGGCGATTTTCATCGCCCGGTAATTTATCACATATCCGCGTGCGGATGACAGCCTATTCTGACTGCTTACCCGGATGGTGGGTGATGGTGCCCGGACCGAACAGAGCAAAAAATCCGAGAAACAATCTGAGGCTCGGCGCGCTTCCTATAGTGTTCCTGCTCTCTCTCGCCGCGCTGTCTCCACCGGCTGCGTCCCAGGCCCGCGATCCGGTTTTCCTGCTCGAAATCGACCTTCTCGAGATGTCGCGCCTGCTCGATGTCCGCTATCAGTGGGCCGAGACGGGGGTGCTGCCTCCAGACTATATACTCATCGGTGACCTGGAGGGTGCCGCTTTTCTATATCCGGCATTTCTCAAGCCGATGAAGGAGTTCAGAAAGACATATACCGAGTACGATCCGGTCTCGGGTCAGCTCTACAGCTTCCAGGTGCCCGGGCACGAGAGGTTCGTAAAGACCGAGGAGCGCACAGGCGTCTATTTCTCCCAGACCGTCAGGCCTATGGATATCGAGGGGATGGAGATAACTATCCAGTCGATCGACTCCCGCTCGACCGTCCTGTGGCGGAGCGGATTCAGGAAAGTCTGGGTAGACGACGTGAAGTACGCGCTCACGACGAGGAAGTCCGTCCAGAAGAGCAGAGGCGGGCTGATCGACATCAACATCCCGATCTCCCTTCCCAAGCAACTCGAGGCGGTCTTCGGGCGAGGCGAGGAGACGAGACTGACCGTGTCGGGAAGGGAAAAGATCAGGATCGGCGGCACGTCGCGCTGGTGCGCGAATTGCCCGCGGACAGAGGGGATGCCGCAGACGCAGAAGTTTCCCGATCTGGATATGGAGCAGCAGCTCACCGTCAATCTCCAGGGGACGATCGGCGAGAAGATCAACGTGGCTATCAATCATTCGAGCATGGGAGGGGGCGCACCCTCGATGAACAAGATCAGGTTGAACTACACCGGGTTCGACGACGAGATCATCAAGTTGATCGAGATGGGTGATACAGACCTCACACTCGCCGGCGCCCAGCTGATCAGCTTTTCCGGCAAGGCGAAGGGTCTGTTCGGTGTCAAGGGCGTCGCGCAGATCGGCCCCCTCGACCTCACCGTGATAGCGAGCAAGGAGGAGGGTGAGACCTCCACCGGGACTTTCACGTCATCGGGAGGCCAGAGTAGCGAGATCGCGATCAACGACTACGCATATATCAAGAGGCAGTTCTTCTACCTCGAGACGCCGGGCGACGATTTCCAGGATCCCGAGTTCGGGTTCGGGCTGTTCTACCCTGTGATCGGCGGTGCGAACAGCGACAGCCTCGAGGTCTTCGTCTCCCTGCGCACCGATGTCGAGTGGAGCAGCAACACCCGCCCGAAGTATTACGTCGAGGCGTGGACCGACCCGAACAACGACGGCGACCTGAGCGACGGGGAGAAATTCATCCAGTGGTTCTATCTTCTCACCGAAGGCGTCGATTACGACCTGATACAGGACTACGGGTCCGGCGAGGCCACGCCGAAATACATCGGTATCAGGATGAGGCAGCCCCTCGGGGCGGAGAAGGCACTGGCCGTCAGGTACAGGCTCGACCTCGGATCGCAGGTCGTCACCGTGGGTGATTACGGTAACTTCCCGGCAACGCCGATCGATCCTCCGACCGACCCGGATCCGTCGCTGACGATTACGACCGAGCTTATCTGTCCGCCTGAGGAGGATTTTTCTCCGCCTTCAAAGGAGGGAGCCAAATATACGTCAACCTGGAACATGATGTTCAGAAATGTCTACTCGCTCGGCCTCAGCGGCATCGACGACGCGACCCTCGACGTGAAGATCAGATCGGTAAGCACGATCATCGGTACCCCGGAGATCGACGAGTACTCGAAGAAGACATATCTGAGGATCTTCGGTCTCGACCGCTTCCTGACCACTGGAGCCTGGGGCGAGGATGGATATGTCGACATCAGGCAGGGAATCATCAACTTCTACAACGGTTACATCATGTTTCCTTCACCGCAGCCGTTTAACGTATCGGGGGATGAGCTGATGGCGTGGTTCAGCGAGGGTGGTCCCCCCGATTACGTGATCAGCGATTCGCTGAGGACCGTAGTCGACTCTCTCAGCTTCCACCTCCAGAGGAACAGCAGGATATACGACGAGATCCTCGACAGAAACAGCCCGCCGCGCTATTACGAGATCGTCATCGAGGCGTCGAGCGGGAGCAGGGTGTTCAACCTCGGCGCGTTCGACATCCTCGATGGGACGGAAGTCGTCATGGTCGACGGCACGAAGCTCTCGAGGGGATCGGACTATGACATCGATTATAT
>JAUWMD010000057.1 GCA_030613345.1 Candidatus Krumholzibacteriota bacterium | reverse complement strand
ACAGAATCATATCTCAAAAAGTGGCGGAGAGGGAGGGATTCGAACCCTCGGTAGAGTGTTAACCCTACAACCGCTTAGCAGGCGGATGCCTTCAGCCGCTCGGCCACCTCTCCGCTTGACTCCATCTCTTCATGGCGGAGGGCGAGGGACTCGCACCCCCAAGGGCTTACGCCCGGCGGATTTCAAATCCGCTGCCTTACCAGTTAGGACTAGCCCTCCAAAAAAAACCGCTTCCGCAGACGCGCGGAAGGTACCGGTTAGTATATAAAGCACCTGACAGGCTGTCAAGAACAGACGGCCGGAGACGAGCCTGACGTTTCAGGACACCTCGGGAAGCACTTCAGAACAACTCGAAAGACGCTTCAGTGCAGCACCGGAGGCTCGGCGTCCTCCCTCTCCCACTGCTCGATCCTCCTCCTGCTTCTGCTCTTCTTGATGAAATAAGCGAGCAGGAACAGGACCGAGAGAGCCAGGCCGTACGGGGATATGTTCAGGAACAAGGCTGTCTTCCGGTACCTGCTTCTCATCGTCGCCTCGAACCTGCCCGAGAACTCCCCGACCGTCTCGCCGAACGTCAGCGTGAATGCCTTCTCGAAATCCCCCGTGTCCCTGAGAAACGCGGTGAAAGTGATCAGGTTTCTCTTTTCACCTGCAAGGAGTTCGTTGACCGCCGCATAGCTGATCCGGTAGGCCATCGCCGCCTTACCGGCGCTTTTCGGAAATCTGCCCCGTAGATCCTCGAGACGAGGCATGTCCTCCCTCCACACGGTCAGGGCGAGGTGCCACTGGTCGCGGAGGGTCCACTCCCGCGCCTGTCTCATGGCAATCCCTTCGACGAACCACGTTGGGCAGTGCGCTCCGGCAGTTCTCTGCGCGAGAAGGACATGTGAGAGCTCGTGCCGGACGACTGTCTCGAGCGGCCGGCCTGAAAGCAGGACACGGGATGCATCGATGCCGATGATCATTTTCTGCGAATCGCCGAACGCTTCTCCCCACTCGGGCAGGCGCCCGCTGTGCAGTAGCCTGAACGACGGGGTGTCGGGAGCGATGACGATCGCAACGGGTGAGACATCCTCGAGCCCGATGCCGGCGGCGATCTCGCCGGCCGACCTGCAGACCATCTTCTCTATCTCGGCGGTGAGCCTCTCCCCGCTGTCGGCATAATAGATTATGTACGTCCCGCACTCGGCGGATCTGGCGTAATACCCGCCGAGGTCCTCGACGAATTTCCTGTCGTATGAAGCAACCGGGCCGGCCGGGAACAGGACGGCGGACAAGAGGACCGCTGTCAGAAGCAGTGCCGTGATCCACGGTCTGATGAACAGCATCGAGGCGGCGTACCTGAAAGATATGGCCGGAGATCTGACAAGATTGATCAAGGGATCAGTTCTCTCCCTTTATGGGGGACAGCTCACGAAGCCTCCCGACGACCTCTGGGAAAGTCTCCAGGAACGCGTCGACGTCCTCGTCCGTGTTGCAGATGCCGAGGCTTATCCGGAGCGCGCCCTGTGCCTCGACAGGATCGAGGCCCATCGCCTTCAGCACGTGACTCGGTTCGGAGTCGCCCGTCGCGCAGGCGCTGCCGCTCGAGAGCGCGAAACCGAGCATGCTGAGGTTGAGTGCCATAGCCTCGCCCTCTATGCCGGGCACGGTTACATTGCACGTGTTGGGAACCCTCGGGGCTCCAGCACCGTTAATATGGACATTGGGGACTTTCTCGAGTATCCCCTCCTGGAGCCTGTCGCGGAGAGCGCCGATCCTGGCCATCTCCTCCTCGAGATCTCCGGCGGAGAGCCTGCATGCCTCGCCGAAGCCGACGATGGCGGGGATATTCTCCGTACCGGGCCTGAGCCCTTCCTCCTGGTGCCCGCCGGTATATACCGGCTCGATCGGTGTGCCGCGCCGGACGTAGAGAGCCCCGATACCCTTCGGGCCGTAGAACTTGTGAGCCGAGATCGAGAGGAGGTCGACACCCAGCTCGCCGACATCGACCGGGATCTTCCCCATACCCTGTACGGCGTCGACGTGCATTATTATCCCGCGAGGCCTGACGATGCCCGATATCTCCCTTACAGGCTGGATGACGCCTGTCTCGTTGTTCGAGACCATGATACTGACGAGAACAGTGCGGTCGGTAATCGTATTTTCGAGATCGGCGGCGTCGACAGAGCCGTCCTTTCTGCAGGGAAGACAGGTTACGCTCACGCCCTCTTTCTCCAGCGACTCGCACGTCCGCAGAACGGCGGGATGCTCTATCGAAGATGTGATCAGGTGGGGATCGGGGACTTTTTCGCGAAGCGCCCTGACGACGCCCCTTATCGCCATGTTGTCGGACTCAGTCCCGCCGGAGGTAAAGATCACCTCTGCTGGCTCAGCTCCGATGAAAGAGGCGATGTGTTCGCGGGCCTCGTCGATAACGCCCCTGTTCTCCTGGCCGAAGAAATGGAGGCTGCTCGCGTTTCCGAATCTCGTGCGCAGGAAGGGAAGCATCGCCTCGATGACTTCTTCCCGCATGTACGTGGTGGCATTGTGGTCAAAATAGACCCTGCGTTTCGAATCGCTCATATCTTGATCGTCTCCGTTGTCGTTGCCGTGAAGTCAGCCGGCATTTTCATTGTCGAAGAACGTCTTGATGTCGGATAGATTATAGGACGAAAGAACGTTCGAGATTTCCTCCTCGAGCCGCTGCAGCATCGGCACTACGACGCAATCGCCAAACCTGTCGCAGGGATTCCCGCTTACACCCGCGCAGTCTCCGCTGAGACAACTCGAGGCGTAGAACGATCCTTCGAGCGCTTCGACGACATCGCCGATCAATATCTCCTCGGGCGGCCTCTTCAGCCTGAAGCCGCCTCCAGGCCCTCTGATTCCTACTATGATCTCGTGCCTTCGAAGGTGGGCAAGAAGCTGCTCGAGAAAGCTCGGCGAGATATCCTCCAGTTCCGATATCTCCTTGGCCGATACAGGCTGTTGTCCGTATCTCTCGGACATGACAGCCAGCGCCCTGAGGCCGTACCTGAACATCGCGGTAAAACGCATTATCCGTCCTTCATGTTACGGTCAAGACATCTCTCGTAGCCCTCGTAGCCCTCGTAGCCCTATATATATACCTGAAACGGGGCGCTCAGGTCAAGTGCCCGGGCCACCTGGACAAAAAAATGCGTCGGAAGACGGAAACGCGACTTCAGAAAGTAACACGCCGCCACCGGCTATTCCGCGAACCTGATCTCCTTGATCTTCGCCCCTTTCTTTACGTTCGCGACGACGTCCATCCCCTTGACCACGCATGCGAAGATCGTGTATTCGCCTTTGAGTGCCGCCTTGCACTCCTTGATGATGTAGAACTGCGTGGTGGCCGAGTCGTAGTCATCGACGAGGCGGGCCATTCCCACCATCCCCTTGTCGTGCTTGAGGTCCTGGAAGAACATCTCTCCCTCGATCGGCTCGAGATCCGTATCCTTCTTGCCCGTCTGTATGATCCACGACTCGACCCTGTGGAACTTGAGCCCGTCGTAGAAACCGTCGTTCACCAGGAGGGTGAACCTCTCGACGGCGAGCGGGGCTTCTTTGGGCATGAGTTCCATCACGATCTCGCCGCCCTTGTCCAGGACGATCACGACCCTCTGGGCGTCTGAGGCCTGCGGCCCCTCTTCCGCCTCTTTCCCGGCGTCCGTGGCTTCCTCCTGCTGTGGGGGAACTGGTTCGGCAAGTACGGCATTGGTATCGGCGGCGATAACGGGAACCGTGGCGGCAATCATCAGAACGATGAGTGCTGCCACCGGCGCTCCCGGACGGCGCCTGCGCGTCTTCCCGGAATAGACCATCGATCTCACCTCCGTCTATTAAAAGACAGAGCCTCCCCACTCGTTGGGGAGGCTCCGGAATGAGCAAAGGTCATATCAGGGTCAGGATTGGATCTATTCGTACTGTTCCTGCTCCTTCTTGGCCTCCCGGATCTTGATGAGCTTCTGCTGGCGTTCGACCTGCTTGGCCGCGGGTCCGGACCAGAGATCATCGCCCATACCGGCGACCTTCTCGAACTTCACGATCGCGCCTTCGTAGTCGTTGAGCTTCGACAGCGCCTCGCCCCACTGGTAGTTGAGGAACGCGACCTCGTCGCCGTTGAGGGCGAGACCGGCCTTCGACGCAGCCGCCGCCTTCTGGTACATCTTGTTCTCGTTGTAGATCTTGGCGAGGATAGCGTAGGTGAACTGATCGCCGCCACTGAGCTCTATCGCCTTCTCCAGCTCTGCCGGTGCCTCGGCCTTCCTGTCGGTCTGCGACAGCGCGAATCCGAGCCTCTGGTGATAGTTGGAGTCGTCGGGAAACTCCATCACAAGCGCCTCGTAGACAGGAATGGCGTTCTCGTAATCCTTTTCGCCGAAGTACGCCCTTGCCAGCTGCTTCTTGAACTGGTGGATCTCCGGAGCGGCCTCTATCGCCATATTGAGATACTCGTACTTTTTCTCCTTGTCGCCGAGCTTGTCGTAGAGGGAAGCGAGCGTTCCCAACGTTGTCGCGTCCTTGGGATTTGACTGCAGCGCGCGCTCGTAATAGGTTATCGCTCCACGGGTATCTTCGCGCCTCTGCGCGATGAACGCGAGGTTGACGTTGCCGTTGTAGTTGAGCGTGTCCTCCTCGACCAGCATCAGGTAGTAGGTCTCGGCGCTGTCGAAATCATCGAGGTTGAGGTAGTTGTACCCTATCGATGCTATGAGCGCCTCGTTACCGGGCTCCAGCTCGAGGGCCTTCTGATATGCGGCGATGCCCTTCTCATAATCCTTCCTGTCGGTGTATGCCCTGCCCAGGTCGGACCAGGCCTCGAGGTAGCTCGGCTTGATCGAGACTGCTTTTTCGAGGTTCGAAATCGCCTCTGTATAGTTGCCCGCCGACATGAACTGCTTTGCCGACTGGTAGGCTATCTCAGCGGGGCCGAGGCTACGCTCGAATCCCTGCGAATCGGTCGCCGATCTGGATATGTTTGCCGCCGCGTCGGTCTCGACAGCGCTTCCGCCGCCGCCGGACGAGCATCCCGCCATTGCTGCCATCGCCAGGACGGCCATCATGGTCAATAGTCTTTTCACGAACCCTTCCTTTCCTGTAGATCGGTCAGTATCGGAGTTCCTTTAAATAATCCCTTACCCGTCTTTAATCTAGAAAAAGCCGCCTGAACTGTCAAGATGAAGATTGAATCACCGTCCGGGTTGCCATCCGCCCTCCGGAGAGGGCGATTCAAGGGCCTTCTGGAGCATTACTATGTTGTCGCGGGCCTTCACGGCGAGAAATCCGTCCGGTTCGAGATCCATGACCATCTCCCATTCCCTCATCGCCTCCCTGTATATTCTCGCTTCCCAGAAGAAGATAGCGAGGTAAAAGTGCGGCTGGGAATGGCCGGGATCGATCTCGAGGGCCGCATGCAGATGGTTCCATGCCACCCTGTAGTCCCCCTTCTGATGAAGGAGAAACGCGAGATGAGAATGGGCCAGGACGTCTTCCGGATTGAGCGTGACGGCCGTCGCGAAACTCTTGATCGCACCGGCGTAATCGCCCTCATCGTCGTAGAGAACGCCCTTGTTGACATGGGACTTGAAATTGCCCGGATCGATCGCGATCGCCCTGTCGTAGTAGTACAGAGCGGAATCGGTCCGGCCGAGCTCGTGGTATACTACGGCCGTCTGGAACATCACGTCGGCATCCGCCCTCCCCTGCGCCAGCAGGTGGCGCAGATAGGCCAGCCTCGGCCCTGGCCCGAGACCCTCCAGCTGCCTCGAGAGGACCATCTCGCCGGCGGCCTGCTGCGTGGTCTGCTCCGGCGATCGAGCGGTCTTCTGGGAAGATTGCCCGGCGGACGGAACTGACGGGATGAGGATCACCGCCGTCGTAAGGACTGATATCATGAATACTGCCAATCTCATCCCGTTCACCTTCCGTGACCTTCCGCAGTGCGGTCTTCCATAGAGAAATCCTTCCGGAGAAGGTGTACGGAGTGCATGTCACCGGCCCGGTCAGTGCCTCTTGGTACTCCGTTTTGACCAGGGTTCGGCTACGCTGAAGCTCAGTCCGAGCCGGAAGACGTTCTCTTCGACAAAGTTCTCCGCCTTGGAGCCGATCCGTCCGAATTCCAAGGTGTAGTCGATTGCCCCGGGGCTCTTGCCCAGCGGTATCGCTGATCCGAAGGTTAAAAACATCGAGTTGACTTCCTGTCCCGGCGGAAACTGGAGGTGCCACTTGTCGGTATAGAACCCCAGCCGGATCGGGATCCGGTTGAGGATATGCCCCTCATTGCTCGCCCTGCGCTCGATGCCGACGCCTATATGCGTCTCATCCCCCACACTTCCCTCGAGCTGCGGGAAACCGGCCGGATCTGCGGCCGCCCTCATCCAGTACGACGAGGAGAGCCACCACCGGCCAAAGGCGTTCGCTGCGAATCCCACGTCCAAGGCCAGGGGCAGGGTATAGTCGAACGTCGTCGAGGTATCGAGGACGGAGGTAGTATTCTCCACGACCTCGTCTACCCGGTAATTCACCGCACCGTCTATATTGCACCCCAGCCACAGGCGGGGGTGGGCCTCCCAGAGCAGGGACGCTCCCCAGGAGAGGCCGGAGAAGTTCCTCCGCCTCTGCGAGTCGACGTTCCTGTAGTTCAGGTCATCGAACCAGACATTGACCTTGTCGATGATCGAGCCGAAGTTGAACTGAGCCTCGCCGGCGACCCGGAGAGCATCAAACGGCCTCCACGCTACTATGACGGGAAGTATGTAGAGCGAGCTGTCGAGCTTGTAGTTCTCGTATGCGACCGGCGCTCCCTCGATATCCCTCTGGTAGACGAAATCCGCCCTTCCCATGTATCTCGTCCTGTATCCCGTTGTCATGACGAGCCCCTTCCTTATCGGAAAGGAGACGGTGAAGGTGGGGACCTGGTAGCGCGTCTGTTTCGAGCTGAAGTCGAGGAAGTAGACCCTGCTCGCGCTGAGCACCTGCTGAAAGGTCAGGGTGCCCATGGGCAGGTCGGCAGTCGAGGCGGGGTTTGGCGTCACCGAGTTGATCGTATCCTGGACGGCGACGGCCGAGTAGCCGAGGGCCTGGTGCCTCGAGCTGCCCATGTGGACCGCCTCGCCGATATAGTTCATCCCGTAGATCGACTGCGCCTTCGCTCCGAAGGAAAGAAGCAGAATGAGGATGGAGGCTGCGGCGGCGGTTCTCATCGCTTCCCCTGGAAATCGGTCGGCATCGTGTAGATGATCTCGATATACGGCCTGATGGAATCACCGGCGGCGGTATCGAATATCGCAAGTATCTGCACCCTCGTGGCCTCGAAGTCGGACTGCAGGACGAGGACTGTGTTCACGCGCGATCCGTTCAGTACATCGATCATGTACTGTCCCAGCGGGATCTTGATTTTCGCGTCTATCGTGACCGGGATCAGGCTCCTCGAGACACCGGTGCCCTCGAGCATACCGGGATCGTCCGGATCAGATGAGTCGGGCGTATAGAGGTAGTACGGAAAATCGGTCGAGGTCCCGACAAGCATCTCGCCGTAGGTCGCACCGAGTCCCGACGAGCCGTCCGTGTGGAAGACAAGCGCTGAGTAATTCAGCGCGGCCAGCTCGGGCACCCCGTCGAGATCGAATTCAAAGTAAATCCTGCGCGCAGTCCCTCCCGCAGCGGCGAGGTCCGTGATGCGGTCCTCCGTAATCGCGTAGTCCGAGACGACCGGCAGTATCACCTCGGTGCCGCCGTCGAAGAGCACATTGAGGAACGGCGGGTTGGTGCCGTAATCCTGCGCGTACATCTCGATGAGGCCGAGGGTATCGGGCACGTAGGCCCAGTTGATCGATATTCCGTGCGGCCACGGGTCCGCGGTCCCGTCCACCCACTCCTGGACGATCGTCTTGTTGATGCTGAACTCGGTCCTCTCGAAGCTGATATCCCTGACTGTCTCTTCGTTCGCTCCCTGTATAGGATCGGGGTCGTACGCCGGCGGCGACGTTATCGTGTCGTCCTCGGAGAAACCCTCGAGCAGCTCGTTGAAGGTCACCCCAAGATGAAAGAGGGTGTCCTGGACGGTGATCACCGGCAGGTCGAGGATTACAGAATCGACCGTCATCCCCTCGTAGTTTGCTAGGGAGTCGTACCTGAACTGCATCAGCAGGGTAGTGTAGCGGACGCCCTTGATCTCGCCGAGCTTGAGGATCGAGCTGTGTCCGATTCCGTAAGGGATCTCGATCATCGAGACGTTGCGGAGCGTATCGATGTACCTCTCCGTATCGCCCGCCTGGGGGCTGTACCAGCCCGATTCATGGAAAGGCCTCGTGACCGGCCCCTCGGCGTCGGTCCCGCAGCCAGCCGACAGAGCCAGAACAGCGATTGCTGCAATCAGAGCGTATGCAAAATATATTCGTTTCATCATGATTTTCGTTTCGTCCCCGCAGCGCGGGACGCCTGTGGAAGTTACATCAGCATGTATGCCCCGTCAAGACGGAATGCCCCGCAGGGGCCGGATGCCGCCCTGTCGGGGGCGCTATATGCCAGCCGGTACGAAAGCTCCGTCTCACCGGCCCGGAGATCATCCCTTTTTACGCAGGACCGCCGTCACTGTTCCGGTAAAGAGTTCCCCGAGCCGGGGAATTGCCGTCAGGGGTCCGAGAAATCCGAATCGCGGCGGCCTGAGCTCCTCGAAGAGAGTATCGAGCGATGCGACCCCATCGAGGATCCGGCGGTAGCCGGCCACGTCGATCCTGTTGTTCGAACTGCGGTAGTCTTCGATCATCCTCGCCGCATCTTCCGGCGGATCCCGGTCCCCGCGCCGCTGCAGCGAAAGCTCGAGAAGCTGCTCGAGTATATTCTCGCTGTAGAGCAGATGGCACCACGGAGTATGGATGTGGTCGTAGAGGTGTGATGCCAGCGGAGAGCCCCACGGGGTGAAGAAGAGAAAGACGAGGCCCCCTGCGCGAGTCACCCTGGCGAATTCCCCCAGCGCCAGGGCGGGCCTGGCGAAATGCTCCATCGAGTCGTTCGCGATGACGATGTCGAAGGAGCCTTCACGAAAGGGAAGAACAGCCGCGTCGCCCGTCACGACGTCTATCGGACTTCCCCTCTTTCTCGCGTACTCGAGAGCTCCGGCGGCGTGCACCGGATCGAGATCGACGCCCGTGACCGCCGCACCCTCCTCGGCATAGGCGACAGATTTTCCGCCGAGGCCGCACCCGATGTCGAGCACCCTTTTTCCCTCGAGGGAACCGAACCAGTCCGAATATTCGTCCAGAAGGGATTTCCCGATGCCGTATTCCCACTCGGCGTAGGCCTCGTGCGAATCCCTGCCGCCGACCCTGGGTCCGGGAAGAATACGGTCGATGGCATATATCATCCTGGCAAGAGGTCCGGCCACGGTCACATCCCTCTTGGTATCTTATAAGGTCCGCCTGATGCTCAGGACCGGCCGGCCCGGCCTCCCGGTCCTACGCGGCCCTCTTGGAATCCCAGTAGACGTACAGGCAGAGACCAGTGAAGAGGATCACGCTGAGCATCTCTCCGAACCCGGTCTCTCCCAAGCCCGTGTGGATCGCCTTGTCCCAGCCGGGAAGTGCGATAAGCGCGCTCATTACGCCCATCAACGCGCCGCCGGCGATAAATCCGGAGGCGATGAGCGTGCCGCGCTCCTTGCGCCTCGTGCTCACTTCGGGATCGCTGCTGCTCTTGATGACGAAGTGGGATACGATCCCCCCGACAAGAATCGGCGTGTTGAGCTGTATCGGCAGATACATGCCGAGCGCGAATGCCAGTGGCGATATCTTGAGAAACTCTAGGATGATGGCCATGAATCCGCCGGCGATATAGAGGCCCCACGGCGCACTGGCGTCTGACATAAGGGTCTTGATGACTGCGGCCATGGCGTTCGCCTGGGGCGCGGCGAGGGATCCCTCGCCCGTGAAACCGTATACCTTGTTGAGCAGTATGATAACACCGGTAACGCTCGCTGCGGCGACGAGAATACCGAGGAACTTGTACTGTTCCTGTTTCTTAGGTGTCGAGCCGAGCCAGTATCCGACCTTGAGGTCGCTGATGAACGCTCCCGCCGTGGAGAGCGCCGTACATACGACCCCGCCGATGATCAGCGCTGCGATCATCCCAGACGGCCCGGACAGGCCCGCCTTCACCAGTATTACGCTGGAAAGTATCAGCGTCATCAGGGTCATTCCCGAAACGGGATTAACACCGACGATCGCGATCGCCCTGGCCGCAACGGTGGTGAAGAGAAAGCTGATCACGGTCACTACGGCAAGCGAAAGGAGTGCCATCTTCCAGGAGTCGACGACGCCGAATCCGAAGAAGAGGAGCACTGTGAGCAGGGAGACCGTCAGCAGGAACACGACCGACGACATCGGCATATCGGTATCGACACGCTCCGTCTGCTCCTCGGCGTGTCCCTTGCCGGCAAACATCTGCTTTATACCGACGCTGAACGAAGAGACGATGATCTTGATGTTCTTGATGATCCCTATGATACCTGCAACGGCTATGCCGCCGATACCGATGTGACGGACGTAGTTCGTGAAAATCAGCTCGGGGGTCATGTCGGCAATCGGGATCTCGCCTGGCGCCACGGGCACACCGATGTGCTGCCCGAAATAGTGGACCGCCGGGATGAAGACAAGCCACGAGAGAAAACTTCCCGCGGCAATGATCGTCGCGTACCGCAGGCCGATGATATATCCGAGGCCCAGTACCGCCGCCCCGGCGTTGATCTTTATCACAAGCTTGGCCTTGTCCGCCACCACTGCGAGCGGGGGCAGGACGCGGGTCGAGATGACCTCGCGCCAGAGCCCGAAAGTGGCGATGCAGAAATCGTACAGCCCGGCGATGATCGCGGCCTTGATCAGCACCTTGGCCTGCTCTCCTCCCGCCTCGCCCGTTACGAGCACCTCGGTGATCGCCGTTCCCTCGGGGAACGGCAGATGACCGTGCTGCTCCTTGACGAAGAAGCGCCTCAGCGGAACGATGAAGAGGATACCGAGGAATCCGCCGAGCATTGCGGCGATGAACGTCTGGTAATACTTCAACTCGAGATCAAGGATAAAGATCGCCGGCAGAGTAAATATCATGCCGGCCACGACCACTCCGGACGCAGAGCCGATCGACTGGATGATCACGTTCTCGAGGATCGTCGAGCGTCTGGCGAACAGCCCGCTGAAACCGACGGCGAGAATCGAGATAGGGATCGCGGCCTCGAAGACCTGGCCTATCTTCAGGCCGAGATACGCGGCGGCCGCGGTGAAGAGAACAGCCATCAAGAGGCCGAGCGTCACCGAGCGCGTCGTTATCTCGGGGATCGTCTTCCCGGTGGGAACGTATGGGATATACTTCTCGCCCGGTTCGAGGACCTGGTACGCATTCGCCGGGAGTTTACCGGTACCCATGTTCTGTTCCATTGCTCCTCCTTGCCGTGGGAAATGGC
>JAUWMD010000228.1 GCA_030613345.1 Candidatus Krumholzibacteriota bacterium | reverse complement strand
GCCCAGGTTGAGATAGTTGTACGTACCCGAAGCATTACCGGAGATCTTCACGTATATCAGTTCCGACCCGTCGAACCTGAAGAACATCGTGTCGCCCCTCGCGTAGTTGTTCGAGACCTTGTTCTCGGTTCCCTCGTAGGGATAATACATCGCCCTGGCGTTGCCGAAAATCTGGACCGAGTCGACCTCGTCGTTCGACATGTGTATCACGATCGAGTCACCCTCGATCCAGGAGTCATCGATCCACTGGGAATCGAATCTGGGAGATTCGGCGAGACGCCCCTTCTCGGGCAGCACGATCCTCTCCACACCCTTGTCGTTGTAGTAGAGGATCACCCTCTCTCCGGACATGCCCGACGGGCCGCTGCTCGCTGTCGGGCTGCCGAAGAGCTCCATGTACCCCTTGTCGTTGAAGATCGCCGCCGAATCGCATTTCGCCCTCGTGCGCCCCTTGAGCATGTTGACATTTTCTACTGCCGTGCCGATGTTCTTCTCCATGTCGTAGCTCATCCACTCGCTCGTCACCCGCCCCTCCTCCTCGGCGTGGTCGTCGAAGACGAGGACCGGGCGTTCGTACATGATCGCCTCGCCGGTGAGACGGTTGAACCGCCCGTGCGAACCGGAGATGGAGAAGTCCTCCGATGTATCTATTATGACTACGTCCCTCCAGGCGTCGGCGACCTCGGTCACCCGGTCGTAGAAGATCGAGTCGGCGTACATCACCCTTGTGCTGTCGGAGAGGCGGACGTTGCCGGTCAGGACCAGTGTCCCTTCATCCCTGTCGTACTCGGCCCTCCGGCAGGTCACCTCGAGCCCCTCGTCGATCAGTCTCACGTTGTCGATCATGATCAAGACGTTCGTCTCGCCGAAATATTCGCCGAGGTCGCTGAACATCCGCATCGATCCATCGACTCCACGGACATCTCCCTCCAGTATCGTTCGCTTGAGCTCGGGATAGTGGCGCCCCCGCTCGCTCGTCACGGTGGAGTTCTGGTGGTCGATCCGGACGTCGCCCTCCATGTGCCACACCTGGAGCCCGTCCTCGATCCTCGACTTGAACGTGTTGAACCTGATCCGGTAGAGAGACGAATCTCCCGGTGATACGGCGTTCTGCTGTGCACGGGCCGGGGGCGGCGTGCCTCCGGCCGCGAAAAGTATAGCGGCGATCGCAGACGTTATTGCGAGGACCCTTTTCAATCGACTCTTTCCCTCCGGCTGCAGCACCGGCCCGTCTCAGTCCGATTTCCCCAGCGCCATCATCGAGGCCCCGACGAGCGAGGCCATGTTTCCGAGCTCCGCCGGGACGACCTTCACCGAGGCAAATATGTCGGCCATCAACTGCCCGCGCATCGATTCCCTCGCCGGCTCGAGGATCAGGTCCCCGGCTCCGGCCACCCCACCACCGACGGCGATCACCTCGGGATTGAAGAGGTGCACGATGTTTGCAAGCCCCGTTCCGAGCGCACGGCCAGCGGCGGCGAGCGTCTCGATCGCCACATCATCCCCATCGGCGGCGGCCCCGGCGACATCTTTCGACGTGAGGCTTTCGCTGTCCTCGAGCACCGATTCAGCGCCGGCAGCGATCGCCGACCTGGCCCTCGAGACTATCGACGAGGCGTTGGCCATCGCCTCCAGGCACCCGGCCGTTCCGCACATGCATCTCGGCCCCGATCGATCTATGACCTGATGGCCGATCTCGCCGGCCAGACCCTGCCATCCGCGATAGAGACGGCCGTCGGCGACCACCCCCCCTCCTATTCCCGTCCCCAGCGTCATGCAGACAAAGTGCCGCGTACCCCTGCCTGCCCCGAGGACATATTCGCCCCATGCGGCGCAGTTTACATCATTGTCGACCGTCACCGGCATACCGAGCGCGCCGGAGAAGAGTCCGAAGAGATCGAGATCCACCCAGCCCGGCAGGTTCGGGGAATAGTACAGGTATCCCTTCGAGCCGTCTATCAGTCCCGCACAGTCGATGCCTGCGGCAACCGTCTCCTGATGGCCGGCATCTCTTTCCTCGAGCCACGCCGCGATCCTCCCCGCCGCATGTTGCGGGCCTTCTCCGGCCAGGGTGGGTATCTTCCCGCTCTCGACTATCTCGCCCTCCGCCGACACGATGCCCAGCTTGATGTCCGTACCGCCGATATCGACACCGAGTATTTTCTTCATCTCGTTTCCTTTCACAGATGCGCCGTCTACATACGGGCGACGGCCTCCGCAACCGCAAGATGCGATCCAAGTATCATGATTGTATCGCCCGGCCCCGTCAGCCTGCCGGCAAGCTTCATCGCCCCGGCCATTCCGCGCACCGGCCTTACCGTCGCCGGGATCCTGCCGGCTGTCGCCGCAGCTTCGCCGGTAAAGCTCGCAGCGAGTTCGTCCCGCCCGGCGGCCCCTTTTCCCTTGAGGGGCGCAAGAATTATCTCACGCGCAGAGAGCAGGGCCTTCACCGGAAACCTGCCAAGCTGTTTCCTGGCCATCACACCGAACACGATGACGTTCCTTTCAGGGGGAGAGAGTTCGAGGAGCGTATCGAGCGAAGCGCATAGCGCCTCTTCATTATGTGATACGTCGAGAATCACCCGTGGTTCCCCGCCGAGCACCTGAAATCTTCCGGCCAGTGCCGCACCGGCCAGCCCCTTCCTTACAGCGGCCCTGCCGGGACAACGCACCGGCAGGAAGATCTCCGCCGTCCTTACCGCCGTCGCCGCGTTGGAGATCTGGTACCGTCCGATTATCCTCGTCCTCACCGTTCCGTAATCGCACTGCGGGGTGGCAAGAGAAAAAGTCATTTGAGCGGCGGCCGTACTCCCCGTCGACACATCGACATCACGTGATACCGGATAAAACGGAATGCCCATCTTCACGCAGTGCCTGCCCGCCCTCTCCTCGAGGGCCTTCGTGGACAGATTAGCGACGAGAGGGGCGCCAGGCCTCGTTATGCCGAGCTTCTCGTCGAGTATTTTCGCCGTGGTACTGCCGAGATGTTCGCTGTGGTCGATCGCGATGCCGGTTATCACCGTGGTTCTGGCATCAACGAGCCTCGTCGCGTCGAGACGGCCCCCGAGGCCGACCTCGTAGACGGCCGCGTCGACATTCCGCTCGCGGAACCATATCGCCGCGGCGGCGGTGACGCCCTCGAAGAAGGTGAACGGCGTCTCGTCGTAACTTTCCCTCAATTTTCCGATGCTGCGAGCTAACTCCGGGCTGGGGATCTCCTCACCGTCGACCCTGATCCTCTCGTTTATCCTGAATAGATGGGGCGAGTAGAAGGTGCCTGTCCTGAGGCCCTCGGCCCGCAGGATCGACGACACGAATGTCGTCACCGAGCCCTTTCCGTTAGTCCCGGCGACGAGGATAGCGGGCATACCTGCCTGCGGCTGCCCGTGGGAACGGAGGAGGGCGGTGATGTTCTCGAGGCCGAGCCGCATCTTCGTCGGTCTCAATGAGAAGAGAAAGTCGATCGAGGGAAAGGGGATTCCCCTAGCTGATGAGCGTGATCGTATTCTGGCCATTCTCCCTCTGCCCCGCCTCCGCGCATGCCAGCCCGGAGCCCGTGAGCGAGTCGAGAACAAAAACGAGGGCTTTTTTGAGCTCGCGGCGGTTCTTGATCATGTCTATCATCCCGTGCTCGAGAAGGAACTCGGAGCGCTGGAATCCCTCGGGAAGCTCCTCGCCGACTGTTTCGCGGATCACCCTCGGACCGGCGAAACCGATAAGGGCCTTAGGCTCCGCAATGATCACATCGCCCTGGAACGCGAACGAAGCCGCCACACCGCCCGTGGTGGGATTGGTAAGTATCGAGATATAGGGAAGCCGTGCCCGCGATACGGCGGCGACAGCGGCGGATGTCTTGGCCATCTGCATAAGCGAGAGGATCGACTCCTGCATGCGCGCGCCGCCCGAGGCGGAAAGGATTATCAACGGGAATCGGCTGTATATAGCAACGTCGGCGATCCGCTTGATCTTCTCGCCGACGACCGATCCCATGCTGCCTCCGAGGAAACTGAAGTCGAGAACGGCGAGGGCGACCGGGTGGCCCCCGACTGCTGCAGTACCGGTGATGATCGCCGAGTTGCGTCCCGTCTTCTTCTTCGCGTCCCTTATACGGTCGCTGTACTTCCTGCTGTCCCTGAAGAGGAGGGGATCGCCCGAGGACAGCCCTGCCTCGGTCTCATCGAAAGAGCCCTCGTCCACCAGTATGTCTATGAAAGCTGAGGCGTTAATCCGGAAATGAAACTCACACTTCGGACATACAGAGCGCTGCCTGAGCAGTTCTTTCCGGTAGAGGATCTCGCCGCA
>JAUWMD010000116.1 GCA_030613345.1 Candidatus Krumholzibacteriota bacterium | reverse complement strand
CCCCAATCCTTTCACTCCACAGACGACGATCGCGTTTTCACTGCCGAGTTCAGAGCACGTAAGAATTGATATCTACGATCTCGCGGGGCGTCTCGTGCGGAGGCTCATCGACAGGCCAGTGGAGGCAGGCAGGCATCAGATCGAGTGGAACGGCGGGGACGATAGCGGGCGAACGGTCGCTTCGGGTGTGTATTTCTATCGGTTGACCGCGGGCAAGCAGACGTCTGCGAAAAAGATGATTCTTATGCGCTAGGCAAGGCCGTTAAATACGAGTAATCGTCAGATGGATGTTGTTTTGATCGCCGAAGTCAGTTCAGCGTCCGTTCGCGGTTGTCGACGATCTCGGCGTCCTTGCGCAGCTGTTCGTACCAGAGGGCGAGGAAACGCGATACGTTTTCCTGCCTGAGCTGCTGGAGGATCGCTGCCCTCTGGGAGGCGAGCTCGGACGGCTCTCCGGGTACCCTGTCGATGACCTCGATGATGAACCACTCGTTCTGGACCTTGACGGGAGGCCCGATCCTGCCGGTCTGCAGCTCGTATGCGGCCACGGCGAATCCCGTTCCCATGCCTATCCCGGGGATCGACGAATCGATCGTGAAGGGGGGCGTCTCGGTCACTTCGAGTTCGAACAGATGGGCGGCCGCCTCGAGGTCGCCGCCGGTGACGGCTCTGGCGCGAAGCTCTCCGGCCGTCTCGAGCGCGGCGTTTTCCCCGCGATCCATCTTTATTTTCTCGACGAGCAGGGGTCTTACCTCTTCGAGCGGCATCGTTGATTCGCCGATGATCTGTATGACCTCGACTATGTAGATGTACTGCTCGGTCTCCATCGTCCCGCTGATCTTGCCGACATCAGTGTTGAATGTGAAATTCACGATGCGCGGAAGATAGCCGTGATCCTTGATGAAAGATCCCTGGACGAACGGCTCAGGCTCGATGACCTCGAGACCGAAGTCGTCTGCGGCCGTGATGCCCTTGTCGATGATCGTATCCCGCAGGTCGGCAAGAAGCGTCCTCAGCGAATCGATCGTGTCGTAACCGGGTTCGACCCGCATCAGTATGTGGCTCGCCCTGACCTTCTCCTCGTCTTCCTCGACCGTCTTCTCTTCCGTCCTTATGAGGTGGTATCCGAAGGTCGTCCTCACCGGCTCGCTGATCTCTCCGGATTCGAGCGCGAAGGCCGTCTCGGTGAAAAGGGAATCCATGACGCCGCGGCCGAAGAATCCCAGGTTGCCGCCTTTCTGCGCGGTCATTTGATCGTCAGATTCCTGCCTGGCCGCTTCGGCGAAGTCGAGACCCTCAAGGATCTCGCCGCGAAGCTCGTTCATTCTCTCCCGGACGTCGAGCTCATCGAGGTCGGTAGGGGCCTTCTCGATCCTGATCATCCTGATCGCCCTCTTCTCGGGAGCCTTGAACTCTTCCCGTTTTTCCTCGTACATGGACCGAATCTCGGCCTCAGCAGGCTCGTACGGCGGGTCCTCGTCGGGGAACGGGACCTTTACGTAACGGACCTTTATCCTCGTATTCTGTCTTTGGAAACTGTCTCGTATCTGTTTCTCCGAGACATGCACCTGCGAGGAGAGCATCGTCTCCAGCTTGATCTCGGGCAGGACGGAGCGTCCCCATCTCTCCAGCTCTATCCAGTCCGCGTCGGGATTCGAAAGGGCCTGCAGGTATGCCTGGTAGTCGAAATTGCCCTCTTCGTCGGTGAACATCTGTCTAAGGGTGGGGTGGGGGTTCCTGCGCAGGAACGAGACGAGCTCGTTGTCGGTGACTGTGATCCCGAGCCTCTCGATCTCCCTCGCGATGATCGCCTTCTGGATCATCATTTCCCAGGCCTGCTCGCTGAGCATGTACGACTCTGTGTTGCTCAGCCTGAAATCCTCACCGCGCTGCACCTTCATATTGTTGTACAGCTCCTGGAAAGTGTTGGCGAACATCTGTCTGCTGAGTTCGATACCGTCTACCGAGCCGATCACGCTGGTTTCCTGCTCCGGTCGCCCGCCGCTCCTCTGGTTCATTCCCCAGACGGCGAATATTGAGACCACGAACGCTACCACTACGACCCAAAGGATCGTTTTCGTGTTTTCGCGCAACTGTTTAAGCATCTGGCGCTACCCTGTCCTTTCGAAACATGTCGAATACGCAGAAATCATTCAGTCATAGTCCATTAAGGTAGCAAATAAGATGTCCGCTTGCAAATCTTTTAACGGCGTTGACACCTTTCGCACGGCGGTGGTAATTTCCACGGGACATGTTTGAAAAGAGACTACTGAATATGTCCCGCGGCCGGTCGCTCACCCGGCTGTCCGCGGCCGCCGTCCTGGCGGTCGCGCTGCTTCCCGTATCGCTCCCCGGTGCGCGCGGCGAGGTCTACCTGTGGCCGATGCACGGCAACAGGCGCCTCAGCTCCAGCTTCAGCGAATACAGGAACGGCCACTATCACGCGGGGATAGACCTCCGCTCGTACGGAGCGGTCGGCCTCCCGTGCCTCGCCGTATCGGAAGGCCGCGTCGTCAGGGTAAAGGTCGCCGCCGCCGGGTACGGGAAGGCGCTCTACCTCAAACTGACCGACGGCAGCACGGCGGTCTACGCTCATCTCGACCAGTTCGACAGGTCGGTCGATTCCCTCGCCTGGCATTACAGGGTGCAGAGGGAGATGAACTGGTGCGACTTCCGTCTGCCCGACGGCGCGTACCGCTTCGAGGTCGGCGATACGGTCGCCTTCTCCGGCGAGACGGGGACGGTAGCGCCGCATCTGCATTTCGAGCTGCGCGACGAGGCCGGGAGACCGGTCAATCCCCTCGTCGATATATATACAGTGCCCGACCGTTCACCGCCGATCGTCTCGGGTCTCGAGATCGTTCCCTTCGGACGCGGAAGCGTCACGGAGGAGGGTCCCCTGCCCGCTGTCAGGTATTTCAGGGCGTCCGGGTCGAGGCGCTTTATCCTGCCCGATACACTCCAGCTCGACGGGGTGTTCGGCTTCGGGCTCGCCACATGGGACGAGCAGGGGTATGGGAGGTACAGGATGGCTCCCGTGTCGATCGAACTGGCGGTCGACGGGAAGACGGTCTATTCGGTGAGAAACGAGGTCTTTTCATATTCACAGTCGGGCGAGATATCGGCCGAGTACCATGTCAGGGGAGAAGGGCCGGCGGGCCGCTACTTGAGGCTCTATCCCGTCCGGGGAGGCACGAGGAGAGACAGATCCGGCCCGGGAGTGGTGCATACCGGGCAGAGGGAATCCGGGGTTGCCCTCAGGAAGGGACTCCATGTCGGGCTCCTGACGGTCAGGGACGCCTCAGGGAACTCTTCCAGCGCCATATTCCATTTCGCAATACACGATTTTCCCGTGATCACAACGGCGCGGAGGCTCGAGGCGGCGGCGGAGATCGTAGTCGCGGCCGGGGATCCGGACGGCGGCGATGTGATCATCAGGCTCTTCGAATCTCTCGACGGGGGAGGTACCTGGAGCGCGCTGGCGCCGGAACGTGTGGGGGAGTATTACAGGGCGGTTGTGACCGACCGTGCCGGAGCTGTATACAGGATCGACGTGATCGACGATGAGGGTGCCGAGGTCAGCAGATGGTTCGCCTCGCCGCAGGTCTCGGTGGAAAGAGACATGGTCTTTGCGTCGCTCCTTCCGGGGACCTTCGACGAGGGCGTCATTCTCCATGTGAGAACCGATGCCGTTCTTGCCTCGATGCCCAGGATAGCCGTGGGGGAGGAGAGCCCGCTGCCCGTCTACCAGACGGCCCAGTCGGAGTATGTCGCGATCGCCGGGAACGAGGTGTTCGGCCAGAGCGAAGCGGTCTTCACATTCTCGGGTATCGATTACAGAGGTTTTCCTGTCTTCGCCGCGAAGGCCTCGAGGATATTCGCGCTGCGCTCCGGCGGCAGCGCCCGGTTCACCCTCTCCGATTCGATCGATGCGAGGATGGAAGCGCCTGCCCTTCGCGCGGCCACGCCACTCGGGATCACCGAGGTACCGATGCGCGGGCCCGCCCCTGCGGGACTGACCCCGGTCAGCGGGCCTTTCGACCTCGACTTCCCCGTTGAGAACCTGTCGAAACCGATGAGGCTCCACTGCGAGCCGGACGGGAAGACGGGGCTCTTTATCTGGAAGGAGGAGAAGGGGTGGAAATGTGTGGGCGTCCCGGCCATGGAGGGCGGGTATGTATCGATCGGCAGACCGGGCACGTACATCTTTCTCAGTGACGGCATTCCGCCGGTGATCGAGCATGTAGCGGTGGAGAAGAGTCACGCGGGAAGCGGATTCTTCAAGCCGTATTTCTGCTCCGTCCCCGTCACCGAGGAAGGGACCGGCGTCGATCCGTGGGCCGCCGAGGCCTGGCTCGGGGGTAAGAGGGTCGTCTGCGAGTGGGACGGGTTCAGAAAGAGGCTCGTCATCCCCGTCCCCGAGTCGTTTCCCGCGGGCCGTACGGTGCTTTCCGTGGAGGTCAGCGACCGCGCAGGAAACAGGAGTGTCGGCGAATTCGGTTTTGTGCTAGAATAAGTGGCCGGGAGGTAGAGGCAGAATGGCCGGCGCAGGTTTTCTTCATCTTCACAACCATTCGGAGTACAGTCTTCTCGACGGAGCGCTTCGCATCAAGGACCTCGTATCTACCGCGGTGGATATGGGGATGAGCGCCGTCGCGCTCACCGACCACGGCAATCTCTTCGGCGCGATACCGTTCTATCGCGAGGCGAAGGCGGCGGGGATCAAGCCGATCATCGGTATGGAGACCTATGTCGCCAGGGACGGCCACACGCAGAAGACGGCCCTCCGCGGCCAGGCGCGCAACGAGCATCTCGTTCTCCTCGTGAAGAACGAGACGGGTTACAGGAACCTGATCGAGCTCTCGTCGACCGCGTATACGGAAGGCTTCTACTACAAGCCGAGGATAGATCTCGAGCTCCTCGAGAAGAGCGCCGAAGGCCTTATAGGACTTTCCGCCTGTCTTCAGGGCTCGATCCCGAAGCTTCTCAGGGACGGGCGGAGGGAGGAGGCGGCCGGACTCGCGAGGAGGCTCGCCTCGATCTTCGCGCCGGGCGATTTCTACATAGAGCTGCAGAACCACGGTATCCCGGAGGAGATCGAGCTGATCCCGAAGCTCGTCGATCTCGCCAGGGAGCTCGATCTCCCGATCGTAGCGACGAACGACTGCCACTTCCGCGGGGCGGGAGATCACGAGGCGCACGACGTCCTACTCTGCCTGCAGACGGGCAAGGACCTCGACGATCCGGCGAGGGGGATGCGCTCGCACCCGGAGACGTACTTCAAGTCTCCCGAAGAGATGCGCAAGCTGTTCGCCGATTATCCCGAGGCGCTGTCGAACACGCTCAAGATCGCGGCGAAGTGCGAGTTTGAACTGACCGACAGAGGGACGCAGCTTCCTGTTTTCCCGATACCCGAGCCTTATGAGAGCCCCGAGGAATACCTCGGGTATCTCGTGGACGAGTACCTCCCGAAGCGCCTTCACGAAGTGACCCCGGAGGCCCGGGAGAGGATCCGGTACGAGCTCGACGTGATCAACAAGATGAACTTTGCCGGTTATTTCCTCATCGTCTGGGACATCGTCCACGCGGCCAAGGAGATGGGAATCCCCGTCGGGCCGGGAAGAGGATCTGCGGCGGGAAGCCTCGTCTGCTACGCTCTCAGCATTACGAACATCAACCCTCTCGAGCATGGCCTTCTCTTCGAAAGGTTCTTAAACCCTGAGCGTATCTCAATGCCGGATATAGACATAGACTTCTGCGACGAGAAGCGTCAGGATGTCATCGATCATGTCGTTGAGAAGTACGGCAAGGAAAACGTATGTCAGATAATCACGTTCGGGAGGATGGCTGCGAGGGCGGTCGTAAGAGATGTCGGCAGGGTGCTGAAGATCCCGTACGGCGACGTCGACAAATTCGCCAAGATGATTCCGTCGACGCCGGGCACGACTCTGACGAAGGCGATCGAGTCGGTGCCCGAGATGAAGGAGCTCTACGACAGTGACCCGCAGATAAAGCGCCTCGTAGATCTTTCACTGCGTCTCGAGGGACTTGCCCGTCACGCCTCGACGCACGCCGCCGGCCTTGTCATAACTCCGACGAGGCTCGTAGACCACGTTCCCCTCTATCGCTCGACCAAGGGCGAGGTCACCACGCAGTACGAGATGAAGATCCTCGAGAGCATCGGCCTGCTGAAGATAGACATCCTCGGGCTGAAGACCCTCTCGCACATCGAGAAGACGCTGGCCCTGATAAAGGAGCACGAGGGCGTCGAGATAGACATAGACGAGATACCGATCGACGACCCGGGGACCTTCGAGCTTCTCAGGAAGGGGCGCACCGTCGCCCTCTTCCAGCTCGAGTCCTCCGGCATGAGGGACCTCCTGCGCAGGATCGAGCCGACCGTCTTCGGCGACATCACCGCCGTCAACGCCCTCTACAGGCCCGGGCCGCTCGGCGGCGGGATGGTGACCGACTTCATCGAGAGCAAGCACGGCCGGAGTAAGATCAAGTATGACCATAAGCTCCTCGAGCCGATCCTCGAGGAGACGTACGGCGTGATCCTCTACCAGGAGCAGGTCATGCGCATTGCCAGCGATATGGCCGGATTCACTCTCGGGCAGGCCGACATACTGCGGCGCGCTATGGGTAAGAAGGACCCGGAGAAGATGAAGAAGCAGGAGGAATCCTTCATCAGCGGCGCCGTTGAAAAGGGTATACCGCAGAAGACGGCGAAGAAGGTATTCGAGTTGATGGCCCATTTCGCCGGATACGGTTTCAACAAGTCGCACTCGGCGGCCTACGCGATGATCTCGATGCAGACGGCCTGCCTCAAGGCGCATCACACAGAGGCATTCATGGCAGCAGCGATGACGACCGACATGGGAGACACGAACCGGCTGATCGTGCTTCTCGACGAATGCAGGAATCTCGGTCTTCTCGTCGACCCGCCCGACATCAATTCGGGCGGCACCAGCTTCGGACTGGCCGGCGGGGCGATAACGTACGGGCTCGCCGCTATCAAGAACGTAGGCGAGAAGGCGATAGGGGGCGTTGTCGAGGAGAGAAGGCAGAACGGCCCGTTCCGCGACCTGTTCGATTTCTGCGACCGCATCGACCTGAGGCAGGTCAACCGCCGCGTCATCGAGAGCCTCATCCAGAGCGGGGCGATGGATCCCCTGCCCGGCAGGAGGTCGCAGAAGATGGCCTCGCTCTACCGGATCATCATGTGCGCGCAGCGAAGACAGGCGGAGAAGGACAAGAGGCAGACGCTCCTCGGCTTCAGCGACGGCTCTTCCGAGTGGGAGACGGTGCCGCTCGACGACATCCCGGCATGGGATGACAGCGAACGGCTTCACAGGGAGAGGGAATCGCTCGGATTCTATTTCTCCGGCCATCCCCTCGACAGCTACCGTGATATACTGGGGCCGCTGCTGTCGGTCGACAGCACGACACTGCAGGACAAGAAGGACAAGGAGCAGATCATCCTTGCGGGTCTGGTCATCGACCGGAGGGTGATCAACGACCGAAAGGGTCAGGCGATGGCTTTCGTCACGGTGGAGGATTTCAACGGTTCATACGAGGTGATCGTCTTCGCCAGCTCCTTCCGGACGAGCCGGGAGAGGCTCGAGAAGGACAGTCTCGTCGTCATCCCGGGGAAGGTCACGATCAGGGACGGGAGTGAGACGAAGGTGATCGCCGACAAGGTCTACACGATAGACGAGGCGCTGAGGGATCTGACTCGCGCGGTTCATCTGAGGGTAGAGGGAGAGAAGCTCGGTGACGCGGAGATCGAGCAGTTGAGGAATGCCATATCACGCT
>JAUWMD010000166.1 GCA_030613345.1 Candidatus Krumholzibacteriota bacterium | reverse complement strand
GCCGGCATCCTCGGCGGAGAGGTGCCTCCGATGGTGATCCGCGCCGCCACGTACGTGTCACTCGGAATTGCCGCCGTGGTACTCGTTACCGGCGGCAGGAAGCAGCAAACACCCGTCATGAAGGTCCTCGGCGGGCTGGTGCAGTTCTACGACATAGTCGGTTACTTCGGCGATGTTCTCTCGTACGCCCGTCTTCTCGCCCTCGGCCTGGCGACGAGCGCGATCGCCCTGGCGGTGAATGATATCGCAGTGACGGTCAAGGGGATGCCCTACTACACCGGCTACGTCGTGATGGTCTTCATCCTCATCGGCGGCCACGTGTTCAATCTTGCGGTAAACACCCTCGGCTCCTTCGTCCACTCGGCGAGGCTTCAATACCTCGAGTTCTTCGGGAAGTTCTTCCATGGTGGCGGGGTGGAGTTCAAGCCTTTCAGGAGCGAAAGAAAGTATTCTGTACTCAAGGATTCCGACTGAGGATCCAAGGACGGAGAGAAAATGCTCGGAGTCATGCTGGTCATTCTGGGAGCCGCTGGTGCGGCGGCCCTGGCCGGAGCGGGCTCGGCGGTGGGCACCGGAATCACCGGACAGGCTGCCGCGGGAGTGGTGAGCGAGGACCCGGAGAAGTTCGGAAGCCTCCTGGTTCTGCAGGCGCTCCCGGGAACGCAGGGGATCTACGGTCTCGTAGGCCTGTTCATGATCGTCAACAAGCTGCCCGCGCTGAGCGGTCTCGGCGACATCTCGGTCGCCTCGGGTCTCGCGATCCTCGGAGCGGCGATTCCGGTGGCCCTGACCGGCCTGGTGTCGGGCATATACCAGGGAAAGGTATGTGCGGCTGGCTGTAACCTCGTCGCCAAGCGTCCCGGCGAAGTCGGCAAGGGCATGGTGTTCGCCGTCATCGTCGAGACATATGCGGTGCTCGGGCTGCTCGGTACGATCCTGCTGCTCCAGAGGATCGATCTCGGGTAAGGTAACAGCCCCAAAACGAACGGAAGATATGTCATGTCGATCGAGAAGATACTCAGCAGGATAGACGAGGACTCCCGCGCAGCCGTAGAGGCTGCGCTCGTAAGAGCCAGGGAGGATGCGGCGGTGCATTCGGCGCGGTATTCCCGCAGGGCGGAGGAACTCGAGGCCGGGCTGCGGTCGAGAGCCGGGAAGAAATCAACCGAAGAGAAGCACCGGCTGCTCGTCAGCGAGCAGCTCGAACTGCGCAAAGCCGATCTGGTCAGGAAACGGGAGATCCTTTCAAAGCTGTATGATGATGCGAGAAAGAATATCGCCGCGCTGGCGGGTGAGGATTATCTTGCGCGCATCCGCGCCCTCGTGATCTCGAGGGCGATATCCGGAGCCGAGGAGATCGTGCCCGCCTCAGGGCAGAGCGTTCTGCTCTCGCCGGATTTCCTCGCGAAGCTGAACGGCGAATATCCCGGCGGCGGGAAATTCACGATAGCCGCCGAAGAGGGAGCTTTCGAGTGGGGAGTAGTGCTGAGAGAGGGCAGGCGCACCGTCGATCTTTCGCTTGGCGCGGTGTTTGACCAGGTCATGGACAGGATCGAGCCGGAAGTCTCGGCGATCCTGTTTCAGCAGTAACGTCAGCATCATAGAAAGAAGGGGCCGTTGGCCGTCGACTTTACATACGCTGTCGCGAGGCTGAGAGCGATCGAGGCGGCCATGCCCGACAGGGCGTGGTTCATGCGCATGGTGCGCTCGCCCGCGCGCCAGCTGCTCGCCGGGATGAGGGAGCATTACCCCGGATTCGAAGGGGTCGAAGCGCTTCACGATTTCGAGAGGGGGATCGAGGCAGACATCGGCTCGCTCTACGATCTCTTCTCCTCGATCCTCGGTGAAGGGCCGGTGACCGAGTTTTTGCGGGCCGGCTGTGATTTCGACAACTATGTCCTGGCCCTGAAGGGGAAGATGCTCGGCGCAGAACCGGTACTCCTGCCGTTCGGGCGCACCCGGCCCGAGCTGATCGAAACGGCCGCCGACAGCGGCGATCCATCGCTTCTTCCGGAGTACCTGAAGGACCTTCATGACGCCCTTGTGAAGGTTCTGGAGAGAGGCCTGCCGGACGAGATCGACCACAAGGGCGAGCTCGCGAAATGGCAGTACCTGCTCGGCGCCGCGCCTTCGCAGGAAGCGCGGCACTGGGTAAGATTGAGGATCGCCAGGGCCAATATAAAGAGCTTCGCGAGGCTCCGGATGACGGGGCTGCGAAAGGGAGACACCGCCGGCATCTGGATAGCAGGCGGGACGATCGATGCGTCTAGATTCGAGGGCCTCTACTCCGAACCGTTCGAGGATTTTCTCTCTTTCCTTGGATCGACGGATTGGCGGGGGCTTCCGGCCCTGGGGTTCGACGGGGAGATGGAGGCGTGGAAGATCGACACGGCTCTCGACAGTACGCTTCTCGATCTGATCGGCAACAGCCGGTCACGGTTCTTCGACGTCATGCCGCTGCTCTACCATCTCGAGCTGAAGCGGAAAAACGGCCGGATACTCAGGACGATAATCACAGGCAGGATAAACAATCTGCCAGAGGATGATATAGCGGGGAGCGTCGAGGCACTGCTGTCCTGACGCGTGTCCGAAGGGAGCGGCGATGGCCGATAACATCGCGGTGATCGGCAACGAGGATTCGATAGAGTACTTCCGGGCTCTCGGATGCGTTACTTACGAGACGCATGGCGGCGAGCTGACAGAGCGGCAGTTCCTCGAGATCGTAGAGAGGAAGTTCAAGATCATCTTCGTCACCGAGGAAGTCTTCCACAAGTACAAGAAACTGATAAGGAAGAGATCGCAGAGGGTCTTCCCGGTGATAAGTATCATCCCGGCGATCCACGGGGCGGTATGGAAGGACGGGATACCGCATTCCGAGGGCGTCGCCTTCGAGGAGATACGTCACGCGGTGATAAAGGCCGTCGGACAGGATCTGTCCGGTCCGGATTAAACAAGGAGAAAGGCACGAGATGGCCGATGGAAGAATAGTGAAGATATCGGGTCCCCTCATCGTCGCCGAGGGGATGGAAGGAGCGAGGATGTTCGAGGTCGCCCGCGTCAGCGACCGCGAGCTGATCGGCGAGATCATCGAGCTGCACGGCGACCAGGCGTACATCCAGGTCTACGAGGATACCTCGGGGCTCGGACCGGGGGAGAAGGTCGTGACGACCGGCCAGTCGCTGAGCATCGATCTCGGGCCGGGGCTCCTCGAATCGATATACGATGGCATACAGCGCCCGCTCGACGACATATACGAACAGGCGGGCCATTTCATCACCCGCGGGATCAACGTGCCGGGCCTCGACCGCAAGCGCAGGTTCGACTTCATCCCGAATCCCGACCTGAAGGAAGGCGACGAGATAATAGTCGGCGATATTCTCGGCGAGGTGAAGGAGACCGAGCTGATAATGCACAGGGTGATGGTGCCCCCGACCGTGAAGGGCGGCATCCTCAAGAAAAAACCGGAGAAGGGCACGTACACGATCGAGGACGTCATCGCCGAGATCGAGGCGGATGGCGAGGTTCAGGAGGTGAGGATGTTCCATCGCTGGCCGGTGAGGACCCCACGTCCGATCACGAGGAAGACTCTCCCCGTCAAGCCGCTCGTCACCGGTCAGAGGGTGATCGACATGTTCTTCCCGATAAGCCAGGGCGGAACGGCTACCATTCCCGGCCCCTTCGGTGCGGGAAAGACGGTTGTCCAGCACCAGCTCGCCAAGTGGTCCGACGCTAACATCATAGTCTACGTAGGATGCGGTGAGCGCGGAAACGAGATGACCGACGTGCTCCAGGAATTCCCCGAATTGATCGATCCGAAAACGGGACGACCCCTGATGGAGAGGACCGTGCTTATCGCCAACACATCGAACATGCCAGTCGCGGCGCGCGAGGCGTCGGTCTATACCGGTATCACGATCGCCGAGTACTACAGGGACATGGGATACGACGTCGCCGTACTCGCCGATTCGACCTCGAGATGGGCCGAGGCGATGAGGGAGATGTCCGGACGCCTCGAAGAGATGCCCGGCGAGGAAGGGTATCCCGCGTATCTCCCGTCGAGGCTTGCCGAATTCTACGAGCGCTCGGGAAAAGTCGTCTGCAGCGGGAGCGACGAGCGCCAGGGAACGCTCAGCATCGTCGGCGCAGTCTCACCGCCGGGAGGGGACCTCTCCGACCCGGTCGTCCAGGCGACTCTCAAGGTTGTCAAGGTCTTCTGGTCGCTCGAGGACCAGCTCGCGTTCGAGAGGCACTTCCCCGCGATCGGGTGGCTGTCGAGCTACTCGCTCTACCATGACAACCTCCGCGAGTATTTCCGCAGCGAGGTCGAGGAGGATTGGGAAGACGTGCGGACCACCGCGATGATCCTGCTCCAGAAGGAGTCCGAGCTCAAGGAGCTCGTACGGCTCGTAGGCGTCGACTCGCTCTCGTCGAGCGACAGGATCATCCTCGAGACATCGAAACATATCAGGGAGGATTTCCTCCACCAGTCGGCGTTCGATCCTGAAGACGCGTATACGAGACTCGATAAACAGTTTCTCATGCTCAAGGTGATCATCGAGCTCCACAGGGCGTGCGAGCGGGCCATCGAGAAGAAGGCGCCCCTTCGCAAGCTGCTCGAGCTCCCCGTCAGGGAGAGGATCGCGAGGATGAAGTATATCAAGGAAGACGATCTCGCCGGGTTCGACGTGATTCTCGGCGATATCACGGCTCAGATAGCCGACAGCATAACCGAGAACAGAGTCGGAGAGGCAGAGTGACATGGTAACAGAGTACAACACTATCGAAGAGATCGTCGGACCGCTGGTATTTCTCGATGACGTCGATCATGCGACGATAGAGGAGCTTGTCGAGGTCGAGCTCCCCAGCGGAGAGCAGCGGCGGGGCAAGGTCCTCGAGGTCAACCGCAACAGGGTCCTCATCCAGCTGTTCGAGGGGACGAGAGGCGTCGACGTCACCCGGACGAAGGTCCGCTTCCTTGGCAGGAGTCTCGAGCTCTCCGTATCGCCCGACATCCTCGGGAGGATCTTCAACGGGCTGGGCATGCCGATCGACGACGGCCCTGCGATAATTCCCGAGAAGAAGCTCGACATCAACGGCGACCCGATCAACCCGTACGCGCGCGTCTATCCGCAGGAGTTCATCCAGACGGGCATCTCGGCGATCGACGGCCTCAATACGCTTGTGCGCGGGCAGAAACTCCCGATCTTCTCTGGCTTCGGCCTTCCGCACTCCGAGCTCGCTGCGCAGATCGCCAGGCAGGCGACCGTCCCTGGAAAGGAAGCGGCATTTGCCATTGTCTTCGCCGCGATGGGCATCACCTTCGAGGAGGCGAACTATTTCATCCGCGATTTCCAGGAGACCGGTGCGATGGAGAGAGTGGTCCTCTTCATCAATCTTGCCAACGATCCGACGATCGAGCGTATCGCGACGCCGCGTGCCGCGCTGACGGCCGCCGAATATCTCGCCTTCGAGAAGGGGATGCATGTGCTTGTCATCCTGACCGACATGACGAACTACTGCGAGGCGCTCCGCGAGGTCTCCGTCGCGAGGAAGGAGATCCCCGGCAGGCGGGGATACCCCGGTTATCTCTACACCGATCTCGCGACGATCTACGAACGCGCGGGGTTGCTCAAGGGCGAGAAGGAGGGGGAGGTGCTCGAAGGATCGATCACCCAGATCCCCGTTCTCTCGATGCCTGATGACGACAAGACCCATCCTATACCCGATCTTACCGGGTACATCACCGAGGGTCAGGTGATCCTCGATCGTGTCCTTCATCGCAAGGGGATCTATCCGCCGATCAACGTTCTGCCGAGTCTCTCGAGACTGAGGGACAAGGGGATCGGCGAGGGCAGGACACGCGAGGACCATCCGCAGATCGCGAACCAGCTCTTCTCCTCGTACGCAAGGAGCAAGGAGATCGAAGAGCTCGCCGTCGTCCTCGG
>JAUWMD010000204.1 GCA_030613345.1 Candidatus Krumholzibacteriota bacterium | reverse complement strand
CCCCAGGCCACGATAGAGCCATCCAGCTTAAGACCCAGGCTGTGAGAACTGCCCCCGGCGACCGCCACGAAGCCCTCGTTTGGCTCAGGGACGTCGCACTGGCCATGGCCGTTGTTCCCCCAGGCCACGATGGTCCCGTCGGCCTTAAGGCCCAGGCTGTGCTGACCGCCCCCGGCGACCGCCACGAAGACCTCGTTTGGCGAGGGAACATTGCACTGGCCGTAGTCGTTGTTCCCCCATGCCACGATCGAGCCACCCAGCTTAAGACCCAGGCTGTGAGCAGAGCCCCCGTCGACTGCCACGAAGTCCTCGTTCGGCTCAGGGACGTCACAATGGCCAGACCAGTTCTCCCCCCAGGCCACAATCGCCCCGTCGGACTTAAGACCCAGGCTGTGATACTCGCCCCCGGCGATCGCTACGAGATTATCGAGCGCTGATTGTTCTACAACGACCATTGTGCCCCATCCCACGATGGACCCGCCAGATTGCCCGTTAACGTTACCCCCATCAGGAGCGCTGGGCGACGAACACCCTAAGAGAAGAAGTAACAGACAGACGATTGCGCAAGTTACTGCACGTCAAGCTTTCATCATTAATCTCCTTGTTATAGCAACTTCTGGGGCAGTATAGCAGATTAGTGTGCTTTTTCAAGTGGGCATAACTGTCTGCCACAGCATCATTCCGTGACTTCGACGCCGAAATCTTGACATATATAGACATGTTGTGCTAGATTTCAATTATCCGGGACGACTGTTGCGAGAGAGCGATGCGATGGGAGACTCGGATAATGCTTTCTCCGGCACAGCCAGCGAACGGGAGTCAGGCCCCGCATTTCAATGAACGCCCATGACTCAAAAGATCTTAGCCGTTTTCAGGCTCCCGTCTTTCGGGAGCTTGCGGCGCTGGAGGGAGATTTCAGGGAAGCCCTGAAGTCGGACATGCCCCTGTTGCGGGAGATCTCGGCGGCGCTCGCCGAGTCGCCGGGCAAGCGCATACGGCCGAACATGCTCCTTCTCGTATCCCGGAGTACCGGCGGTTCGCCCGAGAAGGCGTCGGTCGCCGCACTGGCGGTCGAGCTGATCCACACCGCGACACTTCTTCACGATGATATTCTCGACGGCCACATGACCCGGCGCGGAAAGGCGACGGTCTACGCGAGATGGGGATCGGACGCGGCGATGATAATGGGAGATTTTCTCTATTCGAAGGCATTTTCGTGTCTCGGACAGGCCGGGCTGGACGACACGATGGAGGTCCTCGCGAAGGTGACCAACCTGATGAGCATAGGCGAGCTGATCCAGCTGCAGCACAGGAAGGACATCAACGTCAGCGAAGACGGCTACATGGAGCTGATCTACCGCAAGACTGCCTCGCTGTTCGCCGCGGCGAGTGAATGCGGCACGCTGACCGGGAGGGGATCGGAGAGTTACAGGTCGGAGTTCGCCAGCTTGGGCGAGAACATCGGGCTCGCCTTCCAGATCACCGACGACCTGTTGGACTTTATCGCGGCCGACGTGAAGATCGGCAAGCCGGTAGCGAGCGATTTCACCGAGGGCAGGGTCACGCTTCCATTCATATCGGCATTCCGCAACGCCCCCGAGAAGAGCAGGAAGCGCGTCAGCGAGCTCTTCCACGGAGGTTTCGACGGCGACGAGCACTGGAACGAAGTCGTCTCGTTCGTCAGGAACTACGGCGGGATCGAGTACAGTCTGAGGAAAGCACGCGAACTGGGCGAGAAGGCCAGGAACGCCCTCAGCCCGGTATCTCCCTCGCTGGAGAGGGACGCGCTCTGCTTTGCCGCCGACTACATCGTCCAGAGGATCAGCCCGTTCGCCGCGTGATCTTCCGTATATTATCCCTGTAACGCAGGCCCGAAAGGGTGTATAATCACGCCGATGATCTCCAGAAACGCGAGGGAAGCTCTCTTCTACGAAAAACTCGATGACGGCAGGGTCAGGTGCCGGCTCTGTCCGAACCTGTGTGTCGTCAAGGAAGGCTCGTTCGGCCGATGCATGGTGAGGAAGAACGAGTCGGGCAGGCTCCTGACACTCTCCTACGGCAACACGGTGACCGTGGCGACCGACCCGATAGAGAAGAAGCCCCTTTATCATTTTATGCCGGGGAGCCCGATCCTCTCGATCGGACCGAACGGGTGCACGCTTACCTGCGACCACTGTCAGAACTGGCGGATCTCACAGGAGCAGGCGCCGGTGAGATATATTTCCCCGGAGGAACTCGTCGAGCTTGCCGGGCGTGAGAGATCGATCGGCGGCGCGTTCACATATACCGAGCCGCTGATCTGGTTCGAGTATCTCCTCGATGTGCTGCCGCTGCTCGCCGACGCCGGCCTGAAATCGGTCCTTGTGACGAACGGCTACCTCAACGAGGAACCGGCGCGGCAGATAATCCCGCTTGTCGACGCGTTCAACGTAGACCTGAAATCGTTCGACGACAGGTTCTACCGGCAGTACTGCGGGGGGAGCATCGAGCCGGTCAAGTCGTTCATAGGGCTCGCCGCGGGGAACGCTCACGTCGAGGTGACCTGTCTCGTCATACCGGGGCTCAACGACACGAGAGAGGAGATCGGGAAGATGGCCCGGTGGCTGGCGTCCATCTCGAGGGATATCCCGCTGCACCTTTCACGGTTCTTCCCGCGGTTCAGGATGGACGATCGCCCGCCTACCCCTCAGGAAACTCTCGAGATGGCGTACGGGGCCGCGCGGGAATATCTTGATTATGTCTATGTCGGCAATATATTCATCGAAGGTACGGAGAACACCATCTGCCCGTCATGCGGCGCCGACGCAATCCTCCGTTCCGGTTATTCGGCTGAACTCCGAGCCGCGGGAGGGAAATGTCCCTCGTGCGGCCATCACATCAAGGGGGTCTGGAGTTAATTGAATAAGAGAGCGCCCGTGAAGAAGGTCCAGCCAAAGGCTCTTGCAAAGAGGATTATCAAGGCGATCTGGGACAGGAAGGCCGAGGATATCATCCTTCTCAACCTGAAGAAGATCTCAGGCGTCACCGATTATTTCGTGATCTGCACGGCGGGAAGCGACGTCCATGCCAGGGTGCTCGCCGACGCCGTGTCGGATAAGCTAAAGGGGAAAGACCTGATACTGCACGTCGAGGGTTACCAGAACGGACACTGGATACTTATCGACTGTTTCGACGTCGTTCTGCACATATTCAGGGAGGACGCCAGGGAATACTACGGCCTGGAGAAGTTCTGGGGCGACGCTCCGAAAGAGGAATTCCCCGATGGCAAATAGCCGCGAAAACATCTTTTCGGCCAGGGAAGTGGTCTCCGGCGCGATAGCCGCCGCTCTCGAGAAGCTCGATATCAGGGCGGATGCCGGATCGATCATGCTCGAACGGCCCAACGACCCCTCTCACGGCGATCTGAGCTGCAATATCGCCCTTGTGACGGCGAAGAAGGTCGACACCGATCCGAGGGAACTCGCCGCCAGACTGGTAAAAGGGATCGAGCTCGACGAGGATTTCATCGACCGCGTGGAGATCGCCGGGCCGGGATTCATCAATTTCTCGTTCTCCGAAAGATATCTCACCGGACAGGTCGCCGCGATCAATAAACTCGGCGATTCGTATGGGAACTCGAATCTCGGCGGCGGCAGAAAGCTGCAGGTCGAGTTCGTATCGGCTAACCCCACGGGGCCGCTCGTGATCGTTTCGGCCCGTGCCGCCGCTGTCGGCGCCGCACTGGTCAATATACTGAAGAAGGTTGGATACGAGGTCGAGGCGGAGTACTACCTCAACGACGCGGGGAGCCAGGTGCGCAAACTCGGGGCCTCGACGATGACGAGGTTCAGGCAGAGGATCGGCGACGACGTGCCTTTTCCCGAGGAGGGTTATCCGGGCGAATACCTCGTCGACCTCGCCGCTGAGATCCCCGAGGGCGAGGGCCGTGCGTGGCTCGAGAAGGGCGAAGACGGGGCTGTCAAAGCGTTCGGCGACTACACGATCGACAGGATGATCACGTGGATCAAGGGCGATCTCGAGGGATTCGGGGTCGAGTTCGACGTATTCTTCAGGGAATCGGCACTGTACGTCGAGGGCGGAGAGATCGAGGAGGTCCTCGCCCTCTACAGGGACAGGGGATCGGTATACGAGGAGGAAGGTGCGGTCTGGTTCCGCTCGACCGACTACGGGGATGAGAAGGACCGTGTCCTCGTGCGAAGCGACGGGAAACCGACATATTTCCTCGCCGACGCGGCGTATCACCTCAACAAGTTCAGGCGCGGATTCGACAGGGTCATCGACATATTCGGGCCCGACCACCACGGGCACATCGCCCGGCTCAAGGCCGCTTCTGCCGTGTTCGGAGCGCCGGATGACTGGCTCACCGTGCTGACCGTCCAGTGGGTCCGCCTCATGGAGGACGGCAGGCAGATCAAGATGTCGAAGCGCGGGGGCGAGTTCGAGACCCTGGCCGATCTCGTGACGGACGTCGGGGCGGACGCGTCGAAGTTCTTCTTCCTGATGAGGAAGATAAACGCCCATCTCGATTTCAACCTTACGCTCGCCCGAAAGGAGTCGGACGAGAATCCCGTCTACTACGTGCAGTACGCACACGCGAGGATATGCAGCGTCATCTCGTACGCACGCGGCGAGGGAGTGAAATTCCCGGAGGACAGCTCGTGCGTCGAGCTCCTGACCGAGCCCGAGGAGATGGAGCTGATCAGGAATCTCGTGATCTTCCCGCAGCTGATAGAGGGGGCGGCCGAGTCGTGCGAGCCACACCCGCTCAGCCCCAACCGGCAGCAGCTGGCGGGCTCGGTGCACAGGTTCTACCCCCTCTGCCCGATCGTCTACCGCGACCCGCGCCGCAGCGGGGC
>JAUWMD010000084.1 GCA_030613345.1 Candidatus Krumholzibacteriota bacterium | reverse complement strand
AGGGATTTCCACAACTTCAATACGCTGTACCGCGATAACGATTCGGTTGAGATCGTCGCGTTCACCGCGACACAGATCCCCGAAATCGCCGACCGGAAGTATCCGTCAGTCCTGGCGGGCAGCCTCTATCCCGACGGCATTCCCATACATCCGGAGGAGGATTTCGGCGACCTGATCAAGAAAAATAATGTCGAAGAGGTGGTTTTTTCGTACAGCGACGTCACAAACCAGTATGTGATGGAAAAGGCGCAGATGGTCAACGCGCTCGGGGCTCATTTCACGATTGTCGGGGCCGAACCTACCATGGTCAAGTCGTCCCGGCCGGTCATCTCGATCTGCGCCACGAGGACGGGATGCGGTAAGAGCCAGACGACGCGTCGCGTCGCGGAGCTCCTTATCGCCGCGGGCAAAAAGGTCGTGGCGATCCGCCACCCCATGCCTTACGGCGACCTGGCGAAGCAGGCAGTCCAGAGGTTTGCCTCGGTCGACGACCTGAAGAAACACGAGTGCACGATCGAGGAGATGGAGGAATACGAGCCTCACATCGTCAGCGGCGTGATCATATATGCCGGAGTCGACTACGAAGCGATCGTGCGTGAAGCGGAGAAGGAAGCCGACATCATCCTCTGGGACGGCGGCAACAACGACCTGCCGTTCTACAAGCCCGACCTGGCGATCACCGTCGTCGATCCTCACAGGGCCGGGCACGAGCTCGAGTACTATCCCGGGTTCACCAACCTGCTGATGGCAGATGTGATCGTCATCAACAAGATAGACACGGCGGATCTCTGCGGGATCGAGGAGGTCAGGGAGAATATCGCCGAGTTCAATCCGGACGCTATGGTCGTCGATGCGGCGTCGCCACTGACCGTTTCCGATCCTTCGATCATCAGGGGCAGGAAGGTCCTCTGCATCGAGGACGGTCCGACCTTGACCCACGGCGGGATGAAGTACGGCGCCGGCGTGATGGCCGCGTTGAAGTTCGGAGCGGCCGAACTCGTCGACCCGCGCCCGTGGGCGATCGGCAAGATCGCGAGGACATTCGACAGGTATCCCGACGTTGGAGAGCTCCTGCCGGCGATGGGATACGGGGATCAGCAGATCCGCGACCTCGAGGCCACCGTGGCCAAGGTCGAGTGCGATGCCGTGGTCATCGGTACTCCGATCGATCTCGGACGGATCATCGATATCCCGCAGCCTTCGGTGAGGGTCACATACAGCCTGGCCGAGATCGGCAAGCCCGACCTGAAGGACGCGCTGGCTGATTATCTGAAATAGATTCCCGGCGGCAGCCGGCGGCCGGTTCAGTTAACGGCGGAGGTTTGTATTGAAGATACACGAAGCGGATGCGAGGGGGATATTCAGCCGATACGGGCTCCCAGTCCCGCCGAGCCGCATGATCACGAAGCCTGAGGAAGCACGGGCGGCGGCCGAAGAGCTCGGTTGCCCCGTTGTGGTCAAGGCCCAGGTCCTCGTCGGAGGAAGGGGAAAGGCCGGAGGCGTCAAGCTCGCCTCCACTCCCGAAGAGGCGGTCGAGAAGGCCGAGGCGATCCTCGGAATCGATATCAAGGGGCTCACCGTCGAGAAGGTGCTCGTGGCCAAGGCCGTCGATATAGAGCGGGAGTTCTACGTGGGCATGATATTCGATAGAGGCACGAGGATGCCGATGATGATGGTCTCTCCGGCCGGCGGGGTCGATATCGAGGAAGTCGCGAGGGCGACCCCGGAGAAGATACTCAAGATGCCCGTCAATCCCGACGGCGGGCTGATGCCGTTTCAGGTGCGCAGGATGGCGTCGTTTCTCAGTAAGGACAGGGAAGTGGCGAAGCAGATCGGGAAGGCGCTGAAGGGATTGTATGAGGCATTCATGGGCGCTGACGCCTCACTGGCCGAGATCAATCCATTAGTCGAAAGCCCTGATGGAGTTGTCTGGGCGATCGACGCGAAGATAAATCTCGACGACAACGCGCTATTCAGGCATCCCGACATCGCCGCGATGAGAGACGATTCGGCCGAAGACCGGGGTGAGGTAGATGCGAGGGAGGCCGACCTGTCGTTCGTCAAGCTCGAAGGGAAGATAGGCTGCATTGTCAACGGCGCCGGGCTGGCGATGGCCACGATGGACATGATCGAGCATTTCGGCGGGGAGCCGGCGAACTTCCTCGATATCGGCGGAAGCTCCAGCCCGGAGAAGGTCCTCTCGGCGATGAAGATCATCCTGCGTGACGAGAACGTCAGATCGATCCTGATAAACATCTTCGGCGGGATCACGCGCTGCGACGATGTTGCGAATGGTCTGATCGGAGCGAAAGAGAAACTCGGACTCGATGTCCCGCTCATCGTGAGGCTGACCGGCACGAACGAAAAGGAGGCCAGGGAGATCCTCGCGAACACCGAGATGATAGGCGCCGATGACATGGAGGATGCCGTAAAGAAGGCGATAGAGGCGGCCGGTTAGAATCGAAAGGAATCTGGACTTGAGTATTCTTGTAGACAGGGAAACGAAGTTGATCGTCCAGGGGATCACCGGCAGGGACGGAGGTTTCCACGCCAGTCAAATGGTCGCCTACGGGACGAACGTAGTCGGGGGCGTCACTCCCGGAAAGGGAGGGCAGAAGACCGGAGACGGGATCCCCGTATTCGACTCGATGGCCGAAGCGGTGGCCGAAACGAGTGCGAACACGAGCGTTATATACGTCCCGGCGGCCTTCGCGGCCGACGCGATCTGCGAGGCCTCGGACGCGGGAGTAAAGCTGGTAGTCTGTATCTCCGAGGGACTTCCGGTAAGGGATATGGTCAAGGTACTTCCGTTCATAACCGAACGCGGGACCAGGCTGATCGGGCCGAACAGCCCCGGGATCATCTCTCCCGGGAGGTCGAAGGTCGGTATCATGCCGGGCGACATCCATGCGGAGGGCAGCGTAGGCGTCGTTTCGAGAAGCGGAACGCTGACCTACGAGATCGTATACCATCTTACCCGCAGCGGTTTCGGGCAGTCGAGCTGTATCGGTATCGGCGGCGATCCGATAGTGGGTACCAACCTGCTCGATACCATGGAACTCTTCGCCGAAGATGACGAGACCGACGCGGTGGTACTCATAGGGGAGATCGGGGGAAACGACGAAGAGCTCGCCGCAGAGATGATAAAGAACGGTTATCCGAAGAAGGTTGCGGCTTTCATCGCCGGACGCACCGCCCCTCCTGGAAAGAGGATGGGGCATGCCGGCGCCATCGTATCCGGCGGAACGGGCACGGCGGCAGAGAAGGCGGCGGCCTTTGCGGAGGTCGGAGTCGAGGTGGCAGACACGCCGGCGCAGATAACCGATATAATGAAGAGACTGATGGCCTAGGAGGAAAAGTGCCGAGTACGTTTTTGATGATAAAGCCCGAGGCGGTCAAGGCCGGCCTGCAGGGCCAGATAATAGATATTCTTCTGAAGAACCGGTTTGCGCTCAGAAAGATGAAGCTGTTCAGGTTCGAACGCGAAAAAGCCGGCGAATTCTATGGTATTCACAAAGATAAGCCCTTTTTTGCCGACCTGATGGAATATATCACCTCCGGTGACGTGATCGGCATGGAACTGGAGAAGGACGGCGATGTCGTGACCCTGCTCCGCGAACTGGTCGGGGCCACCGATCCCGCCGATGCCCGTCCCGGGACGATAAGGTATATGTACGGTAGATCGCTCCAGGCGAACGCCGTTCATGCCTCCGATTCGCCCGAGTCGGCCGAAAAAGAACTTGCCATTATTTTCCCTGAAGAGTAGTATAAAAGCTTCATGGAAAAGGATTTTCCAAGAATGGAACTGGATCTCGGCCACAGCGGCGGCAGAGAGACATTTTCATTCAAAGAGGAGTTTCCGGTCCGCGGCCCCGAAGAGGAGGATGTGCCCTGCAGGGCATCGGTAACGGTCGAATCGACCCGTACGGGCAGCAGTTACCTGCTCGAGGGGGAGATAGAGGCGGCCGTTCGGCTCGAATGCAGCAGATGTCTGAAAGCCTTTGATTTTAAAATAATTACGGAGTTCAGCCTGGTGCTGCAGCGGGGCAGAGGGATGCCCGATACGATCGAGGAAGAGGATTTCATCCTTCTGAGCGAGGCGCAGGAGTACGATTTCGATATCTTCCCCGTGGTACGTGAGGCGATACTCATCGAGATGCCCATAAAGTATTTATGTGCCGAGAGTTGTATGGGTATATGCCCGGGGTGCGGTGCGGATCTGAACGAAGGTGCATGCGGGTGCGGCGAGGAGACCGGAGACCCGAGGTGGGATTCCCTGAAAAAACTGTTGAAAGAGGAAGAAGAGAAGTGAATATTCCCGGGAACCGGGAGGAGTAAACATGGCAGTCCCGAAGAGAAGGACATCGAAATCAAAAAAGAACATGCGGCGGGCGCACTGGAAAGCCCAGCCCCCGGCTGCGACCATATGTTCGCACTGCCATCAGCCCAAACAGCCTCACATGGTATGCCCCAACTGCGGCTACTACGGGGGCCGTGAGGTTATCAAGCCCGAAGAAGAAGAGAGTTAGGGTCCACACACGGCCGCTCTCTCGTTTCGAGGCGGTAACCGGACGGATAGTCCGGAGCGGGAATGGCGATGAGGATTGCATTGGATGCCATGGGCGGCGACAAAGCGCCCGTGGCCATCGTAGATGGAGCTGTAGAGGCGGCGGCGGAAGCCGGAGGACGCTTCGAGCTGATACTCGTCGGGCGGCAGGATGAGCTCGAGAGATATATTTCCGAAAGCGGGTTTTCCACCGGAAATATCGAGATCGTACACGCCCCCGATATCATCGGCATGTCGGAGAGTCCCGCTACAGCGATCAGGCGCAAGCGCGAATCGTCGATCGCCATCGCTACGAGGTTGCACAAGGAAGGAGTGGCGGATGCGGTGGTAAGCGCCGGGAATACCGGGGCTGCAGTCGCGAGCTCGCTCCTGTCGCTTGGCAGGATACCTGGTATCGACCGGCCGGCGATCGCCATCTTCTATCCGTCGCGCAACGGAGGAACGATCGTGCTCGACGGCGGTGCGAACTCGGACAACGTGCCGAAGCACCTCGAACAGTTTGCCTACATGGGCGCTGCCTATGCGGAGCTGTTCCTCATGAGGAAGAATCCGAAGATCGGCCTGCTGAATATAGGCGAGGAATCCTCGAAGGGCAGCGAACTGACCAGGGAAGCCCACAAGCTTCTCGCCGCGAGCGGCCTGAATTTCGCCGGCAACGTCGAGGGCAAGGACGTTATTGCAGGCACGGTTGATGTCGTCGTGACCGATGGCTTCACCGGGAACGTTCTTTTGAAGTTTGCCGAGAGCATCGCTCACTATTTCGGCAGCCTGATGAAGGAAGGCATTGCGGGGAGCATGAGGGCGAAGATCGGCGCGGGATTCATGAAGCCGGTCCTCAGGATGATGGAGAAAACGCTCGATTACGCGGAGTACGGCGGCATGCCGCTTCTCGGGATCGACGGCGTAACGATAATAGGCCATGGCGGATCGTCCGCCAAGGCTATCAAAAACGCCATCCTGGCGGCCGAGAGATTTGTGGAGCTCGATGTGAACAGTAGCATCAAGGATCGAATAAAGGACGGAAAGTGATCAAGCCGCTTGAACCGAAAGGTGCCAGGATAACCGGGATAGGGCATTACCTCCCCGAAAAGATCCTGACCAATGCCGACTTCGAGAAGATGGTCGACACGAGCGACGAGTGGATCCTGACCCGTTCCGGGATCAGGGAGAGACATATCACCGCCGATGATCAGTTTTCGAGCGATATGGCATTCGAAGCGTCAAAGATGGCCCTTGCAGACGCGGGAGTCGATCCGAAGGATCTCGACATGATCATCGTGGCGACGGTGACTCCAGATATGCCGCTGCCTTCAACGGGCTGCCTGCTGCAGGAAATGCTCGGCGCGAAGAAGGCCGCGGCATTCGATGTCTCAGCAGCCTGCTCGGGATTCATATACGGGCTGTCTATCGGTTCGTCGATGATAGAGTCAGGGAAGGCGCAAAAGGTCCTTGTCATCGGCGTGGAGACGCTTTCAAGCATTACCGATTACACGGACCGCACAACCTGCGTTCTCTTCGGCGACGGATGCGGCGCGGTAGTGCTCGAGGAGGGGGAGCCGGGCGAAGGGGTCCTGAGCACATTTCTGCAGAGTGACGGAGGCGAGAAAGAACTGCTCTACATCACCGCCGGCGGATCGAGGACGCCTCTCACGACTGAAAGTATCGAGGCGGGGGATTATTGCATCAGGATGAAGGGCGACGGCCTTTTCAAGTACGCGATCCGGGCGATGGTCGTTGCAGCGAAACATACGCTCAAGGAAGCCGGCTTCGGAGTCGAGGACGTAGATTTCCTGATACCGCATCAGGCGAATATAAGGATAATCGAAGGGGTCAGGAAGCGCCTCAAGCTCGAGAAGGAACAGGTAGTAGTAAATATCGACCACGTAGGAAACACATCCTCGGCGAGCATTCCGATCGCGCTCTCCGAACTCAAAGAGGGCGGGACCCTCAAGAGGGGCGACCTCGTTATTATGGTCGCCTTCGGCGGCGGACTCACATGGGGCGCCGCATTGATCAAGTACTGACCGTGGAGAATATTGAGGAGACATAAAGATGAAGACAGCGATGTTGTTCCCGGGTCAGGGATCGCAGTATACCGGAATGGGAAAGGATCTGGCCGAACAGTTCCCCGCGGTAGCGAGGATCTACGAAGAGGCAGACGAGATACTCGGATTCAGCATTTCGAAGCTCTCGTTCGAGGGAGACCCCGATGTGCTGACGGAGACGAGGAACGCCCAGCCGGCGATCCTCCTTAACAGCCTGGCCGTGGCGCGGGTCATGAAGGACGAGACCGGCCTTCAACCGGCGATAGCGGCGGGCCACAGCCTCGGCGAATATTCCGCCCTGGCCGCAGCCGGTGCGCTCGATGACATGGACGCCCTGCGTATAGTGCGCAGGCGCGGTGAGCTGATGTTCGACGCGGGGCTCAGGCAGCCCGGCACGATGGCGGCGATCATCGGTATGGAGACCGACGATGTGCAGGCTGTCTGTGATGAGGCAAGCAAGGGCGATACGGTCGTCGTGCTGGCGAACATCAATTCGCCGGGACAGATCGTGGTCTCTGGACATATAGAGGCCGTCGAGATGGCGATGAAGATTGCCGGGGAGAAGGGTGTGCGCAAGGTCGTAAGGCTCAACGTCAGCGGGGCCTTCCATTCGCCACTCGTAGCGCCGGCGCAGGACGAGCTCGTTGAATATATAAAGAGCTTCGAGATAAGGGATACAGTGGCAGATGTCGTCTGCAACGCCGACGCAAAGATCGTGACGCGTCGCGAGCAGATAATCGACGCGCTGTCGAGGCAGCTCACGAGCCCGGTGCTCTGGTCCGACTCGATGAGGCTTCTCGCCTCAGAGTGGGGCGGAGAGATCCTCGAGGTCGGACCGGGCAAGGTGCTCAGCGGCCTGATGAAAAGGATAGACAGGGCCAGGAGCGTCGAGCCGGTCGGCACTGCCGATCAGCTGGCGCAGGTCATAGAGCGCGAGACCGTGGCGTAAAGATTTTCTTTACGCACGGGAGCGTATCTGATATACAGGTTTTCCAAATGACCGGACTGAATGGAAATACGGCAGTAGTCACCGGAGCCGGGCGAGGTATCGGCAGGGATATCTCCCTGGCGCTTGCCGGGTGTGGCGCCGACGTGGCCGTTCTCGACGTCGACATCGAGGGGGCGAAAGAGACCGCCGGGCTTATCGAGGAGGCCGGACGGGGCTCAATCGCTGTCAAGTGCAACGTCGCTGAATATGCCGAGGTCCAGGATTGTGTCAAGGAGGTCCTCGGCTGGCGCGACCAGATCCACATACTGGTAAACAATGCCGGGATCACGCGTGACAATCTCCTTCTCCGCATGAGGGAGGACGAGTGGGACGCAGTGATCAGGATCAACCTCACCGGCACGTTCAACATGACGAAGATCGTCACGAAGCACATGTTCAAGAAGCGTTTCGGACGCGTCGTGAACATAGCATCGGTGATCGGCCAGATGGGTAATGTTGGACAGAGCAACTATGCCGCGAGCAAGGCCGGCATCATAGGATTTACGAAATCGGTGGCGAAGGAGCTCGCTCCAAGGGGAGTGACCTCCAATGCCATCGCGCCGGGATTCATAGATTCGCCGATGACGGCGGTCCTCCCGGAGGATGTTCAGGAACAGATGCGCCGCAAGATACCGCTCGGCCGGTTCGGCACGGGAAGCGACGTCGCCAATGTCGTGCTGTTTCTCGTATCGGAGCTGGGCGAGTACGTCACGGGTCAGGTAATAAACTGTGACGGTGGTATGGTCATGGCACGTTGACAGGGAAACAAGACAAGGAGGTATGCGTGGTCATGAGTACAGTAGAGGAAAGAGTAAAGAAGGTTGTAGAGGACCAGCTTTCCGTAAACCAGGACCAGATTACGCCAGAGGCGTCTTTCATAGACGATCTCGGGGCCGACTCGCTCGATACCGTCGAGCTCGTGATGGCTCTCGAGGAGGAGTTCGGGGTCGAGATCCCCGACGAAGAGGCGGAGAAGATCACCAAGGTCAGCGAAGCGATAGATTACATCAATGCGCATGTGACCGAGTAACCGGCGCCGGTTGACCAGAGAGAATGAAAACTATCCTGAGATCAGGGGGATGAAGTGTCCACTGACGGCAGAAGAGTGGTCGTTACAGGCATGGGCGTGCTCAGTTGCTGCGGCAAGACCGTCGAAGAGAACTGGAAGAACACTGTGGCGGGCATACCGGGGTACGATACGATCACAGCGTTCGATGCCGCCGAATATACATCACGGGTCGTAGGTGAGGTCGGGGATTTCGATCCGCTCGAGTACATCGACCGCAAGGAATCGAAGCGAATGGACCGCTCCTCACAGCTCGCCATGGCAGCTTCGGCCGAGGCGATGAGATCGCTCGAGGGGACCGGTTACGACGGCAATGATATCGGGACGATCATCGGGTCGGGGATCGGGGGCATCCGGACCTTCGAAAAGCAGCACTCCAATTACGTCAACAAGGGGCCCTCGAAGATCAGCCCCTTCTTCATTCCAATGATGATAGCCGATATGTCCTCGGGGCTCGTATCGATCAGATACGGGCTGAAGGGCCCCAATTTCGCCACGGTATCTGCGTGCGCCTCGGGTGGGCACGGGATAGCGACGTCGTTCATGATGATAAAGCAGGGCTATACGAAAGCAGTCCTGACCGGTGGCACCGAGGGGACGATCTCGCCGATGGCTCTCGGAGGATTCTGTTCGATGAAAGCCCTTTCCACGCGTAACGACGATCCGAAGGGGGCGAGCCGCCCGTTCGATATCGACAGGGACGGTTTCGTAATGGCCGAAGGGGCCGGGCTCGTTCTTCTCGAGGAGCTCGATTACGCCAGGGCGCGCGGTACGGAGATATATGCCGAACTTGCCGGCGTTGGCCTGACGGGCGATGCACATCACATCACAT
>JAUWMD010000295.1 GCA_030613345.1 Candidatus Krumholzibacteriota bacterium | reverse complement strand
AAAGCACAACCATTCACCGCTTATCGGCGAACTGAAGGCTTTCCTCGAGCTGTGCAGGGAGAGGGGATACTGGGACGAGGAGGCGATTATCGGCCACGTGAGGCTGGTCCTCGACGAGCACATAGGCCGCCCGCCCGAGACTGTCGAATACGAGGGCATGACGATGACGCCCAACGAATTCTTCCGCGATGTCCTCGATATGAAGTCGTCGGACTACATACAGCTCATGTCGACGATGTCGGTCCCGTTCAATACGATCGACAGCTTCGACGTCCCTGACAACTGGCGCCCGACGTATACCTACTACAACGTACCGCTGGATAAATACTACGGGTATATAGAGAAGGCTGCCAGGAGCGGGTACACCGTCTGCCTCGGGGGCGATGTCTCAGAACCGGGTTACTACGGCACAGAGGACGCGGCGATCGTACCGACGTTCGACATACCACGAGAGTACATCGACCAGGACTCGCGCGAGTTCAGATACTTCAACAGCACCACGCAGGACGATCACGGAGTTCACCTGCTCGCGTATAAAAAGGTAAAGGGGAGGGACTGGTACCTGATAAAGGATTCTGCCCGGGCGTCGAGGCGCGGAAAGTTCCACGGCTACATCTTCTACAGGGACGACTACATCAAGCTCAAGATGCTCACCTGCATGATCCACCGCGACGTTGTCGAGGATATCTGGCCGGAGATCGAGAAGGCTCGGAAGGATATGGGAGAGCGGGGGAAGGACTGACCCGGTCCCCGCTGCTTTTAACCGGCCCGGGGACTGACGATATGATATACTTGTTGTCGTTGATAAAACGGGCGGGAACCGTCCCGTGATCCTTTACCAACAGGGACCAGCAGGATGGCTAGTGGAGGAATACGCGGAAACAGGCGACTGCGGCCGTTCATCCTGGCACTGTGCCTGATTGTATCTCTTTCAACGGCCGCAGCGGTCAGCGCGGATGTGTTGCTCACGATCGTCGTGCAAGACTACGGCAGCGGTGAAACGGTCAGCGCCCGCTGCAGCGTTATCGACAGCCTCGGCAACAGCAGGTTCCCTGATATCCATTCATCCCTCTATCATTCGTACGGCGGTGGCTACTTCTACTGCGACGGGGATTTTACAGTGTCGGTAGCGACGGGGCCTGCGCTGATAAGACTCTCGAAAGGTCCTGAGTATCATCCGTTTGTGGACACGTTGGTAATATACAGCGATACGACCGTGACATGCCTCATGGAGAGAATGATCGACATGAGAGGAACGGGCTGGTTCAGCGGAGATGTCCATACGCACATCAACCATAGCGGTGGATTTTTCGATCTTTTACCTTCACATGCCCACTGGATGGGCCTTGCCGAGGACCTCCTTTTCGTCAACTGCCTCGACAACGATTTTCATTTCACCGGAGTGGCCGACGAGGTCAGCACTGATGAATGCGTCGTCTACATGTCGGAAGAGATGCGTAATTACGTCTACGGTCACTGTTCCCTGCCTGGTCTGAAGAGACTGGTCGAGCCGTTCTGGTGCGGTTGGAACTATCTGCTCCGTGACGTCGCCGACTCCGTGCGTTCACAGGATGGCCCCTTGATGATATATGCCCATCCCGTCACGACGTACGAATTCGACGTGATCGAGAGCTGGCCCGGCTCCGGGCTGGGCAGGGAGCTTCCGCTGGACGCGATGCATGGAAAGGTCGACGCCTTCGAGGTGATGAGTTACTCGAACGTCAACGGCGGGATAGAGCTCGACTTGTGGTACAGGCTTCTCGACTGCGGCTTCAGAATCCCCCCCTGCGCCGGAAGTGACGCGGCAGTCAACAGGTACGACGATCCTCCCATGGGCGGATTCCGGACGTACGTGAAATGCGGACAAGGGGACCCGGATATATACCAGTGGCTCGGAGCCCTCGCTTCGGGCAGGACCTTCGTCACAAACGGTCCCCTGTTCAGGGAGTTCACGGTAAACGGAAGCTGGGAGCCGGGAGATTCTTTTTCTCTGGAAAGAGGAGTGCACCCTTTCTTCGCGGATGTCACCGTGGAATGCACGTTTTCCCTCGAATGCGTTGAGATCGTCGTGAACGGACGGGTCGTGGATACACTGGTTCCAGGCGTCGATCCGCGGAGGATCACGGGAAGAAGTACCTTTTACTTATATGAAGACTGCTGGATAGCGGCCAGGGTGAAGGGCGCAGCGGAGGACTGGTTCACGATCGGCGAGGAGCTTTTTGCTCACACTGGAGCCCTGTATGCGGACATGGACGGGGAGTATTATCACAAGAGTAATGCCGCCCTGTATTTTACTGAATGGATCGATTCTTTGATCGACCTGGCTCATGAGAAGGGCCAGTGGCAGGCTCCTGAAGATTCGACCAGGGTCTTCTCGGAGCTCGGGGCGGCGAGGGACTGGTACGCTGCTGTAGCCGCTTTCTCCACCGGAACGGAGCAGCCTCAGACAGGAGATCTTCCTTTCGCTCCTTACGTTACCGTTCATCCCAATCCCTTTTCCTCGACGGCGACGATCCGGTTCGAAGTCCGTGGCGCGTCCGCGGGCCGCGAGGCGTATAACGGCATGCGGACCTCATCCCGGGAATCGAGAGCGGATGTGAGAATATACGATGTCTCCGGAAGAATCGTCAGAAGGCTGGAATCGCGGAGCTCTGCGCCCGGCCCGCGGGAGGTCGAGTGGGACGGGACTACGGACGACGGGCGGAAAGCAGCGAGCGGGATCTATTTCTGCACCGTCAGGTCCGGTGGGTATTCGGCCGATGCGAAGATACTTCTAATAAGGTAGCGGTGCCGGCGGGGGCCGGGGCCCCGGCGATTTTGTAGGGGGGGGGGGGTTTTGACCAGCGACCGGTTGGGTGTTGGCCCC
>JAUWMD010000029.1 GCA_030613345.1 Candidatus Krumholzibacteriota bacterium | reverse complement strand
ATCCAGCTCCCATACGGTCCCGCCGGTGCTTCCGGGGTCGCTCGCAGATCCGTAACCTGTGTACTCCAGCAATTCCCATGCGACCGGCTCGTTCGGATCACCCGCCTGCGGACCCGACCACGAAACGAGATGGGCCGGATCCGCCAGGTCGATCACATCGGCAATCTCCGGCCGGCAGGGACCGAGCACGAGGTATGGATCGTCCGCCCTGCTTAGCAGGGTGAGATTCAGTCCGAGGACCTTCTCGAAGGTCGGCACGATGAGAGAGTCGGGAGGCCCGAAGCCGCCCTCGTCGTATGTATTGAGCTCGATCGTATAGCTGAATATCCTGTTCTTCGACGCCGTCTCGCCGTACATCCAGTCGTCCGAATCGCCGTTGACCGGGTAGAGGATGTTCGTCGCCGTGCAACCGACGTAATAATCGTTGCCGCGGCTGAGCGAATCGCCGAGGACGGTTAACATCTCGTGGTCGTCGGTATATATGGCGTCGTATCCCCACGGGTGGATGATCAGCTCGCCGTACGAATGATACGAGAGTGCGACGGAGAACTCCCGCAAGGCGCAGAAGTCCCTCACCGCCTGCGTCTCCGGCTCGCTGAATGCGGAGGGACCCCTGTAGAGCAAGCTCGAGGGATTCGGTGAGCTGCCTGCATCGTCGTATCCCCAGTAGTAGCCGTAGTTCCTGTTCAGGTCGACGCCGAAGCTGCCATCGCCGTTATCCCTCCGGTTCTTCCTCCACCAGTTCCACCAGTCGCCGGTGTGGTTGTTCTGAACGTACACGTGCCCGTCGGGGTTGATCATCGGCGCTATCCATATCTCCTGTCCATCGACCATCGAGGTAACGAAGGAGCTGAAACCATAGTTCGAAAGAAGATATTCGGCGAACATCAGCGGAACGTCGACAGACATCAGCTCCCGGGCATGATGGCATCCGACTATCAGCACTTCTGTCTCGCCCTCGTCGACACCGGCGTTGTCCGAGATCTTCAGCGCGACGATCATCCTGCCCTCGTGCGACGTGCCGATCGTGTCGAGCCTTGTGAGGGCCGGATAATCAAGAGTCATCTGTTCCAGTGCCGAGAGCATCTCGTCGTAGGTATGGTACAGCCCGAGGTTCTCGTCGAGGTCAGCGGCTGCGCCAAGCATCGGCCGGGCGAGAATCTCGGCACTGGGCGACCCGGCCCGGAGCCAGTCGAGCTGATCGGGCGTAACGACCATATCGTACGTTCCGTCGCGGTTTACCGAAAGGATCTCGATTCCACGGCTCGTGATATCGCCGAATCCGGCTCCTCTCGGCAGGCGGGCTCTGATAAGTGTAGTGTTCTCGGCGGCAACCAGCGGCGCCGCCGTGACTGTCAGCATGAATACAACAATCATAAAGCGCCGGATATTCATAGAGGCTCCTCCAGTGGTGTCTGTTTCGGGTCGACTTCGGTGACTTCTCCCTCCTTGACGGCGGCCCTGAGGCCGGAGAAGGACATGCCTTCCCTGGCGAGGCAGAAGAGCCCCGCGGTGGTCATCGGGATAAATACCCCGGCATGATAGACGATCGAGATGCTGAGCGCCTCCGACTTGGCCACCCCGAAGAGGCTGAGCCCGATGACGAAACAGTACTGGATCGTCCCGACAAATCCCGGGGCTGACGGGATCATTATCCCGAACGTGACGATGATGAATACGGTGATCGATGCAAGGACCTGGATATCGAGCCCGAACGACCTGATCACGATATGCATAACGAGAATATTGGGAATCCAAACGAGGAAAGAGAGGAGACCGGCGGCAGCTATGTCCCGCGGGCGCTTGAGTACGGTGAGGCCTTCGACGAACGATTCGAGCAGTTTCGTCATCTTCACCGCCGTGCCTGCCGGGAGACGCGCGGTAAGGGCCTTCACGAGACTGAAAGCCTTCTCGCGCTTGAAGCGCAGCATCGCGAGGGAGACGAGTGCGAGGATGTAGAAGGCCACCACGGCATAGGCTACCTTCCTCATGGGAGCGGGGAAATCGAGCCCCCCGAAAAGTAGAACTACGACGAGGAAGAAGATCACGGTGAATCCATCGAATATACGTTCGACAACGATCGTGGCGAACGAGGCGGTCTTGCTGATACCCGCCTTCTCCCCTATCACCCAGGCCCTCGCGATCTCGCCGAGCCTGGCGGGCAGGAGATTGTTCGCCATCAGGCCTATTGCCGATGCCGAGAAGAGATGAACGAATTTGACCTCGGCTATCGGCCTGATGAGGCACTTCCACCTCAGCGCCCTGAATACCATGCTGATCAGCATCAGAAAGAATGCGGGAACAAGCCATATATACTCGGCCTGCGCGAGAGACTCCGCGAGCAGGTGGACATCTACCTTACGGAAGGCAAGGTACAGAAGGACCGTGCTTACAAGAATGCCGATCAGTGTCCTTTTCTTCAAGAGCATCCTCCGGAAGAGCCTTCCGCCGGGCGATCGTCTGCGAAAAGATGGCCGTAGAAACATATCAGTGATAATAATTCTATCACCGCAGAGCCTGCCATGTCAATAACACCTTGTCTTTCTTGAGTTTAGAAAGCACAGCCCCACTCGCCCCCGGCATCGCTCGCCATGCGTTCTTGATTTAAGGATCGAGAGAATGTAAATTACCCTGACCGGACAACAGCAAACAGACATTGAAATACTGGAGCGGAACATGCCGACATACACATACGAGTGCGAGAAATGTTCGCATATCTTCGAGACCGAACAGAAGATAACTGCCCCCCCTCGCAGGCGCTGTCCCAAGTGCCGCGGGAAGGTGTTCCGTGTGATCCACGCGGTGGGACATATCCTCAAGGGATCGGGATTCTACAGGACCGACTATCGAAGTGACGATTACTCGAAGAGTAAACTCGCCGAGGAAAAATCGGCGGCGGGTCCTTCGAAGTGCGACGACTGCGGAAACAAGAATTCCTGCAACGCCTGATACGATCGGACAATATCAAGAAAATGCGAAAGAGCCTCCCCGGACAGGGAGGCTCTATTATTACGCTGTCGCCCGTATGAGAACCCGGGATATCATGCTATTCAGTATGTACCGCTCCCGACGTGTCCCCGTCGCAGGCCGGCTTGTTCACCTCGGTGAGCGCCTCGTCCATGATGGCGGCGGCCTTTTCGATCTCGCCGGCGGTAACATTCAGGGGCGGGCGGAACCTGATCGTCTTCGGACCGCACTTCAACACCACGAGGCCCTTCTTCATCGTCGTCGTGATGAAGGCGTCCCTGCATGCCGAGTCGGGAAGATCGAAGGCGCAGAAGAGGCCCATGCCGCGAACGTTGCCGATGAATCCGGGGTACTTCTTCTCGAATCCTCTCAGTGTATCCTGGAGGATCGCTCCCATCTTCGCCGCGTTCTCCACGAGGTTCTCCTCATCGATCACCTCTAATATCCTTTTGGCGCGGTACATGTCGACGAGGTTGCCGCCCCAGGTCGAGTTGATCCTGCTCGAGACCTTGAACACGCTGTCGACCTCATTGAGACGGTCGCTCGCCATGATGCCACATACCTGCGTCTTCTTGCCGAAGCAGAGGATGTCGGGCTCGACGCCGAAGTTCTGGTGCGCCCACATCTTTCCGGTGATACCCGCACCGGTCTGGACCTCATCGAATATCAGGATGATCTCGCTGTCGTCGGCGATCCGGCGAAGCTCCTGGAAGAACTCCCTGCGGAAGTGGTTGTCGCCTCCTTCGCCCTGGATAGGCTCGATGATAATGGCTGCGATATCGTCGCCGTCATCGGCGATCGCCTTTTCGATCTGCCCGATCGCACTCTTCTCCGCCGCAATGACCTCGTCGAGATGGTCCTCGAGGGGGAAGATCACCTTGGGGTTGTCTATCCTCGGCCAGTCGAACTTGGGATACAGGTCTACCTTGGTCGGATCGGTGTTGGTGAGCGACATCGTGTAACCGGTACGCCCGTGGAATGCCTCGCGGAAATGAATGGCCTTCTGGCCCTTCTCCTCCTTGATCCCCTTCGCGAAATTCTTCTTCACCTTCCAGTCGAAGGCGGCCTTCAGCGCATTCTCGACGGCGAGGGCGCCGCCGCTTATGAAGAAGAGGTTTGGAAGGTTCTCAGGCACCGCGATGCTCGCGAAGGTCGCTACGAACTCGGCCATTTCTGTCGTGTATAGATCGGAGTTGGAGACCTTGTTCACCGCGACACGGCCGAGCTTCGCGAGGAACTCGTCGCTTGTCAGCGCCGGGTGGTTGTACCCAAGAGCGCTGGAAGCGAAAAAGGTGAAAAAATCGAGATATTCCCTGTCCGTCGCCGAGTCGTACAGCCAGCTGCCGTGGCTCTTCTCGAGATCGAGGACAAAAGGAAATCCGTCGACGAGCATATTCTTCTCGAGAGTCTTGTGGACATCGCCCGGGGCGACAGTGATGCCTTTCCCGCTCATGGAACACCTCTCTTGGACAAGTTGTTCTATTACAACTGATTGAATAAATACAGACCCGGCCCGTTGAGCCAGGCCGAGTAAATATATCAGATTTAACGGATTAATCCAACCTGAAAAAAACAGGGTATAGAACGGGGGGCCTGGTCCCGGCTACTCCAAACCGGAGCGGCTGTGGCGCCGTGAAGATCATCTCCCCACGTAACGCCGTCTTCAGCCGGGACCCGTCCCCCGATCTTCCATTCGGGGAAAGTTGCTCGGGGCCGTCGGCCCCTTGCCCTTTCCCGGGTGAGGTGTGTCACCCGCTTCACTCTCCCGCGAACCCTGTCTATGCGAACACCCTAATATCTGGGATTCCTGATCTTCCTCTTATCCCAACGCTTGAACCGCTCCCTCTTGTCTTCGGGGAAGAACTTCCTGGTCCTGACGAGCTTCTGATCCTCGTTGAAGATGAACTCACGTCCCGCCTCGTAGAAGGTCCAGTGCTCGTGCGTCTCGCCGATCCCCCGCACACGTATTCGATGTATGGGATATCCGTACTGTTCGTAGATCTTCAGCGCGTCGCTGTGCAGATAAAGAACGAGTCCCTGTCTGCGGCAGTATCTGCGCCCTCTTTTCCCGCGATATATACTCGCGTCGGCGCTGCCAGCGACAAGAGCCATGAGAAGGACCATCAGGGTCAGCCGTCTCAACATCACAGTCACTCCCTTTCGATGCGATTCCACAAGTTGCTGTACTCTTGACCCTGCTGTGACTTATTATACCATATAATTGCTCACCGTTTCAAGCTGCTCCCTCTGTTCCGGAAGGATTTCTTCCAGTGCCTCATGATTCCCCGAAAACAGGTCCCCCCACCTGGGCTGTGAAGCTCATGATGGTAGGGCTTTTTGTCATCTGGTCGAACGCCTTTACCGCCATAAAGCACCTCAGGGAACTCTTCGGACCTATGGAGCTCGTCCTGGCGAGATTTCTCCCCGTCCTCGTCGTGAGCGTAATCTGCCTCATGTCGCGCCGGCCGATCAGGGAAGAGACGATCGCGACGATAAAGACGGCGCCGCTGAAACTGATCGGGATGGGGATCTTCGGGGTAGCCGGCTACAATTACTTCATCTACCTCGGCCAGAGCGAGATCAAACCGGGCGCGGCCGCGCTGGTGACCACGCTGGCGCCGCTGTTTACAATGATCCTCGCAATCCTGTTCCTCAAGGAAAAGGCAGTGCCGAGACGGATCGCGGGCATCTTCATAGCTCTCGCCGGCCTTTTCCTCGTGTTGACTCGGGGACATGTCGGGATGGGCCTGATCACCGGCATGGAGAACGCCGACGTGAAGTACATGTTGCTTGCGACCCTCGCCCCGCTGAGCTGGTCTTTCTACACGATCCTCGGCAAGGATCTCCTCTCGAACAGGTCCCCCGCGGTCGTGACCTGCCTGCCCATGGTGATCGGCACACTGCCACTCCTCTTTTTTGCGACGCCGGAATTTTTCGGGAAGATGTCCTCGATGGAACCCTCGCACTGGTTCGCACTCGCCTACCTCAGCTTCGCCAGCACGCTGCTGGGATTCTTCGTATGGAACCTCGCGCTGCGATATCTCCCCGCCTCCTCGGTCGCGTCGTTCATATACCTCAACCCGCCATTCGCCGCGTTCTTCGGCTGGCTCCTCTTCGGCGAGGAGGTGACCCTCTGGTTCCTCGCCGGAAGCGCAGTCGTTCTGGCGGGTCTGTGGCAGGCGCAGAAGAAGCCGGAGCGGAACGTGCCGGCATGAAAAAATCTTGCGGCGTTTTCCCCACATACTGTACCGTCTCTCCTGATACGCTCCGCACAGGCTGCCGGATCATCGAAGGAGGTACGAATTGTCATCGAGTCCGTCTGAAAGGGGAGAATGGAGCTCGAAGACAGGCTTCATCCTCGCTGCGGCCGGTTCGGCCATAGGACTGGGCAATATCTGGAGATTCCCCTACACGGCGGGAGAGAACGGTGGCGCGGCCTTCCTCTTCCTCTACCTTCTCTGCATACTCTTCATCGGCCTTCCCGTGATGATCGCCGAACTGTCGATAGGCCGGCATACGAGGAAGGACCCGGTCGGAGCCTTCGACGCGATCAGGCCGGGAAGCGCCTGGCGCCTCGTCGGATTCATCGGCGTCTTCACCGGGCTGTGCATCCTCGCATACTACTGTGTCATCGCCGGGGTCACCGTCGGATACATAGCCAAGACACTGTCGGGCAACACGACCTCGTTCACCGATTACACGGCAAGCCCGATGGTCACGATCCCCCTGCTGCTCCTCTTCATCGTCATTACGGTGCTCGTCGTCCAGGGCGGCGTGAGGAACGGCATCGAGAGATGGGCGAAGATCCTGATGCCTGTTCTCTTCGTCCTGATGATCGTCCTGATCATCCGCTCGGTAACCCTCGAAGGGGCGAGCAGGGGCCTCTCTTTCTACCTCAAACCCGACTTCAGCAAGATCACCGGCAAGACCTTCCTCGCCGCCCTCGGCCAGGCCTTCTTCTCGCTGAGCCTCGGCATGGGCGCGATGATAACCTACGGGAGCTACCTCTCGAAGAGGGACAATATCGTCACATCGGGTATATTAGTCTCGTTCTTCGACACCCTGATCGCCGTCATGGCGGGGCTGATCATCTTCCCCGCCCTCTTCTTCGCGGGCAAGAATCCGGACGCCGGGCCGGGCCTCGTTTTCGAGGTCCTTCCGGTGATATTCGCGAAGCTGCCCGGCGGAGCTCTGATCGGCGCGTCCTTCTTTCTCCTTCTCAGCGTAGCGGCGCTCACCTCGACGATCTCGCTCCTCGAGGTAGTCACGGCCTATCTCGTCGACGAGAAGCATATACTGCGCAGAAAGGCCGTATGGATCGTGGCGGCCATCGCCTTCATATTCGGCCTCCCGTCAGCCATGTCGATGGGGGCGGTCGAATGGCTGGGCGAGCTTCCCCTCGTCGGTATGAGCTTCTTCGGATTCATGGACTGGCTCTTCGGAAACGTGATGCTCGCCGTTGGCGCGGTATTCATCTCGATCTTCTTCGGATGGATATGGAAGAGGGCAAAGTCGACAGCCGAAATCGAGCAGGGATGCCCCAACTACGGCGCCTGGGCGCCGGTCATCCTGTTCCTTCTGAGATTCTTCTGCCCGATTGCAATAGCCATCGTGCTTTTCTTTAAGTTCAGGGAACTCATCGCGGGCTGATCCCGCAGGGTACGTTCAGCGAGGGAGCGCTAGATGAACAGTGACGCGATCAAGCAGGTGATCGACTCGGCATACAAGTATATATGGGAATGGCCCGAAGCGCTTCCCTACTTTATAGTACTCCTGCTCGGCACGGGCATCTTCCTGACGACAAGGCTCCGGGTGATCCAGCTCCGGATGGTCTCTCACAGCCTGGCGATCATCGCGGGTTACTACGACGATCCGAAGGACACAGGGGAGATCAGTCACTTCCAGGCCCTCACCGCGGCGCTTTCCGCGACGATAGGCATCGGGAATATCTCGGGAGTGGCGACGGCGATCCACTACGGCGGGCCGGGAGCGCTCTTCTGGATGTGGGTGACGGCGATCCTTGGATGCGCCTCGAAGTACGCCGAGTGTACGCTGAGCAACCACTACCGCGAGGTCCACGAGGACGAGACAGTCTCGGGCGGACCGATGTACTATATAGAAAAGGGGATGGGAAAGAACTGGAAGTGGCTCGCGATCATCTTCGCCGCCTGCGCGGTGATATCCTCCTTCGGCAGCGGGAACGCCGTCCAGTCCTTCACCGTAGCAGATTCGTTCAGGAGCGATTTCGGGATCCCGCCCTGGATAACGGGCGCCGTAAGCGCCTCTCTGGTCGCTCTCGTTATCATCGGAGGCATCAAGCGCATCGGACGAGTGACGAGCAAACTGGTGCCCTTCATGTCGATCATATACTTCATCGGCGCTGTAACAGTCCTGTTTATCAACGCTCCCCGCATACCGCAGGCGATCATGACGATCTTCAACGACGCCTTCACCGCCAAGGCCGGGGTCGGAGGATTCTTCGGTTCGACCTTCATGTTCATGATGGTATGGGGGGTCAAGCGGGGGATCTTCTCCAACGAGGCGGGACAGGGAAGCGCGCCTATCGCACACGCCGCCGCCAAGACCGACGAGCCGGTCCGCGAGGGCCTCGTCGCGATGATGGGCCCCTACATCGACACCCTCCTGATATGCACGCTTACCGGCCTGGTCATAGTCACCGTCGGAGTGTGGCACGGGAAGAAGGTCGAGGCCATTCCTTTCACCAGGCAGTCCGACATCAAGATACTGGTCGACCCGGCATTGATCGGGGTAAACGGACTCATAGACGATTCGCAGCTCAAGACAGGCACCTTCACGATAGCCCGCGGAGAGGCGTCCGGTACAAGTTTCGTCCGAAACGGCAGCTTCGTCGACGACGCGGTAGTTCTGCTCGCAAACGAACCCTTCAACGGGATCTGCGAGATCGGCGATGACGGTTCGGCCGTCTTCATCGACAAATTCGGCCGCACAGTCCCCTCGACGGACATACGGCTCGCAGGCGCGATGATGCAGAACGGATCGCCGCTCACTGCGTGGGCGTTCCAGACCGGGCTCGCGCCGATCACGAGTGGCGGCAATTACATCGTGACGATCGCGGTCTTTCTCTTTGCCATATCGACGGCCATATCGTGGTCGTACTACGGCGACAGATCGGTAGAATACCTCTTCGGGCGCCGGTTCATCATGCCGTACAGGGTCGTATTCTGTATCGTGCATTTCCTCGCCACTGTTCTCTCGCTCGAATTAGTGTGGGGATTCGGCGACACTGCGCTCGGGATGATGGCCATCCCTAACCTCATAGCCCTGTTCGCGCTGTCTGGAGTGGTAAGGCGCCTGACGACCGATTATTTCTCGAGGCCGCACAAGAGATACAAGAAGAAGCTGTTCGGGCGATGAGAACGGTCTGAAACCTTACACCGTAATCATTGCCGCTCCGCCCGTGCCGGCCGCCGTTAAGATATCACATAGGTATTATTAACTATAATTATTTACTATCATTGACACAGATGCGCATACCGGATATAATTTATACAGATGTCCCTGCTGAATTGGTGAGGTGAATGATTTTGGAGTAAAATATCCGCGGGCTCAACTCATTAAGAGTTTGATCCAGAATGATTCTCCCCCACGGTTTCGGCGGGGGCTTTTTTTGTCCGGAATGACAGCCGCTTATTCTTCCCACTTGTCGACGATACCGTCAACGAGCCAGACATATCTCTTCTTCGTCCGCTGTCTCGGATCCTTGTAGATCCACTGTTCGGAGAGCACATTGCCAATATCGTTGGAAAGCATCTCGTCCGGCCATCCCCACGAATTGATCGCCGCCTGGCGCTGCATGCCCTTGAAGAGCTCGTTGTCCCTGACCGCCCTCGCCGTCCGCTTGCCGTATTCGCGAAGGTCCATCCTGTAGCGCTTTTCCGGCTTGTCGTACCAGAACAGCTTGTTCATAGCCTTCTCGAAGGCCTCCTCGGTCACCGGCCGGTCGATATTGAGAGCGTGCCTGTACTTGCGCTTGTTCGAGCCTTTGACGCCGACGGCGGTCCCCCAGTGGAGGTCCAGCTCGACTATCTTTACCTCGATCCCGCGGTCGATGACTCCGGTCTGCTTGATATCGACGATCAGCGCCCTGGTCCAGGCCGTACGGCCGACGTACTTCTCGTTGAGCCTGTCCATTTCCTCCAGGGCAATATCCTTGTCAACAGTCTTGTATGCCCCGCAGCCCGATACGAGAAGCAACATGCAGAGAGCCGGAAGCATATACTTCTTGCCGTTCAATCGATCTCCTCCTTAATGACCGTTCATCTATTCACAAAGTCAAAATAGAGACATAACCCTGCATAATCAAGAAATTTCTAGGATACTCCCCTCAGATGGTCCACGGTCATCCTGCCGCGGGGCCGGTCGACCTCGACGGCGATCACATCGATCCTGAATTCGGCGAATTTCCGCCGGCTGCCGGAACGGTTCAGATACCTGCCGGCAGCACGCCGGATTCCGAGGAGCTTCTCCCTACCCACCGCCTCGGCCGGACTGCCGAACCGGCAGCTCCTCCTCGTCTTTACCTCGACGAAGACGAGGCACTCCCCGTCGATGGCCACTATATCTATCTCGTTTCTGCCTATCCGCAGATTTCTCTCTATGATCCCGTATCCGATGAGATTCAGGTATTCGGCGGCTATCGACTCCCCGATCCTTCCGCAGTCCGGATTCCCCTTCACATCTTCCTCCCTTCCCTCAGACCTTTACCTGGAAACTCCTCCTGTGTATCAGGCTGCGTCCGAGACGTCCGATCGCCTCCCTGTGCTCCGCGGTCCCGTAGCCCTTGTTCCTGGTGAAACCGTAATCCGGATACTCGCCGTCTATCTCGCGCATTATCCGGTCTCTGGTGACCTTTGCGACAATAGAGGCGGCGGCTATCGAGAAACTCAGACCGTCCCCGCCCTTGATCGCTTCGCAGCGTCCGGTGAGAGCCGGCAGGTGCAGGCCATCTACTAGAATCAGCGAAGGTATTCTCCCCAACCCCTCTACGGCCATCTTCATCGCCTTCAGCGTAGCCCTGAGGATATTGATCCGGTCTATCTCGTCATGCCCTACGATGCCCGTCGAACATGCCGTGCTCTTCTCCAGGATCAGCTCGTAGAGCCTCTCCCTCGTGTTCTCCGCGAGAAGCTTGCTGTCTCTGACCTCGTGAAGCTCTTCACAGGGGCTGCAGATCACCGCTGCGGCGGTCACCGGACCAGCGAGCGCGCCTCGTCCGGCCTCATCGACTCCCGCGACCTGCCCCGGCGCCCCGCCGGCCCTGCGCCGGTCGAACACCACGAGATCCTCAAACGCCACGCGGGGAAAAGGCGGCAGCGCGAAGGCCTGTCTGTCTTCTCCTTGATCCTTGCCGCCTTACCCTTGAGGCCGCGGAGGTAGAAGAGCCTGGCCCTTCTTACCTTGCCCCTTCGCAGGACCTTGAGTCCCGCCAGGTTAGGCGAGTGAAGGGGAAATACGCGCTCGACGGCGACCCCCTGGCTGACTTTCCTGACCGTGAAAGTTGCTCCGACGCCGCTGCCCTTCTTCTGGATCACGATTCCCTGGAACGCCTGCACCCTCTCGCGCGATCCCTCGACGACCTTGACGTCACACTTGACTGTATCGCCCACGTCGAACTTCGGGATCTCGTCCCTGATATGCTTCGCGGAAACCTGATCGAGGATATCCATCTCTCCTCCTTGTAAAAATTGCTGTCTGTTCGGTCTTCCCGGATTGCCGATCCCGCCTTCGGGCGGATGACTCCGGCCATCGATCAACTGATCACGGCTGTACGGGACCTTCTTCGCTGTCATCCAGCAGGTCCGGCCGCAGCCGTTTCGTCCTTTCGAGCGCCGACTCCTCCCTCCACTCGTCGATCTTCGCGTGGTTTCCAGACTGGAGGATCTCCGGGACCTTCAGCCCCCTGTATTCGGGAGGCCTCGTGTAATACGCCGCGTCGAGCAGAAACTCTCTCTCCCCGGAAAAGGAATCGGTATCCCTGCTCCGCTCGTCGCCTATCACTCCCGGCAGGTACCTTATGACGGTGTCGGCTACCACCAGTGCGGGGAGCTCCCCGCCGCTCAGTATATAATCACCGATAGAGATAGTATCGGTTATTACCAGTTCGTCGACCCTCGCGTCGACCCCCTTGTACCGTCCGCAGACAAATACGATCTTCTCGTGGCGGGCCAGTTCCATCGCGACCGACTGATCGAATCTCCTGCCCGCCGGAGACATGAGGATCACCGGGACCTCTCCCGCCTCTTCGGGGCTTCTCACCGATTCGACAGCCTCGACGACGGAGGGAGCTATCAGCACCATACCCGGCCCTCCGCCATAGGGATAATCGTCGACCGAACCATGCTTGTCGACCGCGAAATCCCTGAGGTCGACCACCTTGTAGTCCGCGGCCCCCTTTTTCGCCGCGATATCGAGAATCCCCGAGGCTAGCGGGCCGGACATCATTCCCGGGAAGATCGTTATAAAACAGATCTCCATCCTCGGCCGCTCCTCACCACTCTATTTCGAGCAGTCCTTCGGGAGGATCGATGACTATCACGCCGCCCTCGAGATCGGTCTCGACGACGACCTCGGGAACGACTGGAACAGCCCTCCTGCCATTTTCCATCTCGACGATCAGGCATCTCTGCGCCGGTCCTATCAGCATATCCACGACAACGCCCGCCCGGTCACCGTTCTTCAGCCTGACCTCGGCTCCCATAACCTGGAAGGGCTTGAGCTCATCGGGCAGCTCCGCCTCTGTCAGAGACCCGGTCGAGACATCGAGCCTGTTTCCGATCACCGACTCGGCGCCGTCCCTGGACTCGACATCGGTGAACTTGATAACATACGTATTACCCTTCAGCCTGTATTTCTCGACCCGGACCCTGCGGTGGATATCGTCCGCCGATACCAGGTCCAGCCCGTCCAGCGTGAGCGCTTCGATCCAGAAATCGGGACTGGGGAGAAGCTTGAGCTCTCCCTTCAGGCCGACGGCTTTCACAATGCTGCCGAGTGTCACGGTCGCAGCCGTCATGCTCTTCTCCCTATTCGCGGATCTCCAGGAGCACCTTCTCGCCCATTCTCGTGGCGGCCGCGTTCACCAATGCCCTGAGAGCCTTGGCTGTCTGTCCGTTCCTTCCGATGACCTTGCCAACATCGGCCTTGTCGACGGAAAGCACCAGTATGGTCGTCTCGTCGCGGCTCTCCTCTGTCAGCCTGATCGCATCGGGCTTGTCGACAAGCATCTCGCAGATCCGACGGATCATTGTAGCTATCTTTTCAGTCTTCATCTTTCAATTACCTTCGAAAGAGACAATCGTGCGGAGAAGCCCGTCAGGACTTTTCCTCCTCGCCGGATTCCTCCGCCGGCGCTTCGGCTTCTTTTGCCGGAGCCTCTTCTGCCGGCTTCTTCTTCTCGGCGGGGGCCTCCTCAGCAGGAGCCTCCGCAGGTGCTTCCACCTCTTTCGCAGGGGCCTCTTCTGCCGGCTTCTCTTCTGTTACCTCTGTGGGCTTCGCTTCCTCTTCGGCAGCCTTCGCCGCCTCTTCCTCGGCCACCTTCGCGGCTGCTATCGCCTTTTTCGAAAGCTTCTTCTTTTCCTTCGGCTGCGCCTTGGGCTGCTTCGCCCTTCTCTCCTCGATCTTCGCATCGAGCTCGGCGATCGGCACTCCCGACTTGAAAAGCTCCCACCTCTCGAGGATGCCCTGCGCCTTGAGCAGGTTCGCCGCACTGGTCGTCGGCTGCGCGCCGTTGCCGAGCCACTTGTAGACCTTGTCTTCGTCGATCTTGATCTCGGCCGGCTCTACCATCGGATTGTAATGACCGAGGTTCTCGAGGAACCGTCCGTCGCGCGGCGAACGCGAATCGGCCGCTATGAGCCTGTAGAAAGGCCTCTTCTTCGAACCCATCCTCTTCAGTCTGATCTTGACTGCCAATTTGACCTCCGTATCAGGTATCCCTCTCGATTACGAGAAGGGGAATCCCGCGGGCATCCTGCCCGACAGCTTGGAAAAACGCTTCATCATCTTGCGCATCTGCTGAAACTGGTTGAGCAGTTTGTTGATGTCCTGGACACTCGTTCCGCTCCCTTTCGCGATACGCTTTCTCCTCGACCCGTCGATGAGCTGCGGGGAACGCCGCTCATCGGGAGTCATGGAGCGAATGATCGCCTCCAGTCTCTTCATCTCGGTCTCACCGACGCCGGACGCCAGGGCTTTGTCGACCTTCATCCCGGGTATCATCCCGAGGAGCTGGTCCACAGGCCCCATCTTCTTCAGCCGCTGAAGCTGGTCGAGGAAGTCTTCGAGGGTGAAAGACTCCTTACGAATCCTGCGCTCGAGCTCCCTGGCTTCCTTCTCGTCGATCGTCTCCTGGGCCTTCTCGACGAGGGACAGCACGTCCCCCATGCCCAGGATCCTTCCCGCCATCCTGTCAGGATGAAAGACCTCCAGGTCTGATGTCTTCTCCCCGACACAGGCAAACTTAATCGGCACACCCGTTACCGCGCGAACCGACAGAGCGGCGCCGCCCCGTGAATCACCGTCGAGCTTCGTGAGAACAACGCCGGTAAAGTCTATCTCTTTCTTGAACTCCGCGGCGACACCGACGGCCTCCTGGCCCGTCATGGAGTCGAGAACGAGGAGTATTTCTTCAGGGTCAAGAATCTCTCTCATCGTTGAGAGCTCTTCCATCATCTCACGATCGATATGCAGCCGTCCCGCCGTATCGACGATGAGGGTGTCCTTCAGGGTCTTTCTTGCCTCCGACGCCGCGCCGCGGACAATATCGGCCACCGGCACCTGGTCCCCCGGAGCGTAGACGGGAACGCCTGTCTCCCCGGCCAGCACCTTGAGCTGCTCGATCGCAGCCGGGCGATAGATATCGGCCGCGACAAGCAGAGGTTTCCTCCCCCTCTTTACAAGGGAGACGGCGAGCTTGGCGCAGAAACTCGTCTTCCCGGCGCCCTGAAGGCCACACACCAGCACAGTTGCCGGCGATCCTGAAAGATCGAATCCGGCCGGCGTACTGCCGAGAAGAAGTACGAGTTCTTCGTTGACTATCTTTATGACCTGCTGGTCGGGGGTCAGGCTGTCGAGCACCTTGGGGCCGACCGCCCTCTCGCCGACCCGGCCGACGAACTCCTTGACAACCTTGTAGTTAACGTCGGCCTCGAGGAGGGCCCTGCGGACCTCCTTCATAGCGGCCTGGATATGGCTCTCGCGGACCTTTCCGTGCCCGCGCAGCT
>JAUWMD010000030.1 GCA_030613345.1 Candidatus Krumholzibacteriota bacterium | reverse complement strand
GCGATCGCCGTCTCGAGCATGGTAAGCGAGATGGCGACGGGAAAGACCCTAGACGAAGCGATGGAGATCACCAACGAGATGGTCGCCGAGGAGCTCGGCGGGCTTCCCAGGAACAAGATGCACTGCTCCAATCTCGGAGCCGACGCGCTCCACGCGGCAATAGAGGACTACCGCAAGAGGAAGGGGACTGGCGAGCCCGCCCCGAAGCCTCACGCCCAAAAGAGCAAGATGCACGGGCAGAAATGCCCGTTCTGCGACTCCGACGTCGAGGAGACATATCCGTTCTGCGGTTCGTGCAAGACGGAACTGAAGGACTGCCCCGAATGCGGCAAGGTCGTTTCGAGCTCCCTCAACGAGTGCCCGCACTGCGGCTGCACGCTCGGCGACAAAGAAAAAACGGACTGAGCAGGGAGCTGATCGAAACATGCCGGCCAGCGAACTCGTCGAGAAGATCCTCCGTCTGAAAGAGAAAAAGGGCGCGGTCATCCTCGCCCACAACTACCAGCCCCCGGAGATCCAGGACATCGCCGATCACCTCGGCGATTCGCTCGACCTCAGCCGTCTCGCGGCGCGCCTGGAAGAAAAGATCATAATTTTCTGCGGTGTCCATTTCATGGCCGAGACCGCGGCGATCCTCTCCCCAGACAAGAAGGTGATCCTTCCAGACCCGAAAGCAGGCTGCCCGATGGCCGATATGATCGACGCGGAGCAGCTGCACCTCCTCCAGGAGAAACACCCCGGCGCCGTCACGGTGATGTACGTAAACTCTACCGCAGAGGTCAAGGCGCTGACCGACATCTGCTGCACGTCGGCCAACGCTCTCGACGTAGTCGATTCGATCCCGGAGGAGAAGAAGATAATATTCGGGCCCGACCAGTATCTCGGCGGCTGGATCTCGCTGCAGACCGATCGGAGCATGATCCTATGGAACGGATTCTGCCCATCGCACCAGAAGATCATGCCCGAAGAGATCAGGGCGCTGAGGGGGAAATACCCCGAGGCGATCGTCATGGTGCATCCCGAAGTCAACCCGGCGATAGAGGCCGAAGCTGACATCGCCCTCGGAACCGGATCGATGATAAAGTTCGCCGGCGAGAGCGATGCGACAACATTTATCGTGGGAACCGAGGTCGGGATGTGCTACCGCCTCGAGAAACTCTACCCGGAAAAGGCCTTCATCCCCGCCTCGCCGAACGCGGTCTGCCCCAACATGAAAAAGATCTCGCTCGAGAAGATCCTCGCCTCGCTCGAGAACCTCGGGCCGGTGATTGCCGTCGAGAAAGAAATCGCCGACGCGGCAAGGACGGCTATCGAACGCATGATAGAGATCGGCTGACTGCTTCTTGTAGAAGCTCCTCCCTGAAAACGATTGACACCAGGCGGTGTTTTACCTGAATCTCTCTGGCGAAAATCATGTTCTGATGCATCACGAAAACGGGAGGAGCATTCAATGAACCGCGTTCTCATCGCAGTACTCGCAGCCGCAGTTCTCACTTCGGCCGCGCTGCCGCTGTCGGCAGGCGAACCGACCTACGGATTCAAGTTCGGCGGCTATGTCAAGGCCGACGCCATGTGGGACAACGCCAGGATCTATCCGGGCAACTACAGGCTCTGGGTCGAAGGCGAGGAAGAGAAGAACAACGCATTCTATGTCACCGCGAACGAGACGAGGCTCGGCTTCGATTTCTGGTGGGACGAGGAGACGTACAAGACGACCGCTAAGATCGAGTTTGATTTCCAGGGCGGCGGCCCTGCCACAAACAAGGCCAACCCTATGATGCGCCACGCTTATATCAAGCTGGCCGCCGACACCTGGGCCCTTCTCTTCGGGCAGAGATGGGACATCATCTCTCCCCTCAATCCGAAGACGGTCAATTACTCGGTCCTGTGGGCGCAGGGCAACATCGGCTACCGCAGGCCCCAGATGCGCTTCACATTCAAGATGAAGCCGGGCGAAGAATCCACGATAAAGCTCGATGCGGGTATCATGAGAAACATCGGCCTCGATCTCGACAACGACGGGATCGATGATGGCGCGGACGCCGGTCTTCCGACTTTCCAGGGCCGTTTCGGATTCGGCACGCCGATGGGCGACGAGGGCAAGCTCTCGATCGGCGTCTCGGGTCACTACGGCACTGAGAAATACACAGACCTCAGCACGGATGAGATCGACGCCAAAGATACCCCCTCCTGGTCACTCAACGGTGACCTCGCAATTAAAATAAACAGGCGCATCGCGCTGCTCGGTGAGTTCTTCATCGGTGAGAACCTCAACCAGTATCTCGGCGGCATCCTGCAGGGAGTCAACCCTCTCGGCGATCCGCTTCCCTCCATGGGCGGCTGGGGTCTCGTGCAGGTCCGGGCATCGAAGAAGACCCTGCTCAATTTCGGCTACGGTTTCGACAATCCCGACGAGAACGAGTGGAAGGTTCCCGATGACGGCGAGTCCTACACGCTGAGGGACCTGAACTCCGAGGCTTGCGGCAACGTGATGTACAGCCTTACGAACAACGTCTCGTTGATGTTCGAGCTCGCGTATATGCAGACGAAGTACAGGGACAAGACTTACGGAGTGGAGAGTACGGTCGAAGACTTAGACGCGATGAGGTTCCAGTTCGCAGTTAAAGCGGCAATCAAGTAGGCTCAAAGGAGGGAGGGCTTACCCTTTCGAAACCCCGGAGGCACCGAGGGTTTCTTCAGGGTAAGCCCTCTCCATATATCCAGTCGACACTGACATCCCGCCAGGGCAAGTCCGTCCCGGTCATTGCCTGTAATCCCCGCCCCGTCCAGGGGGTATCGGAAAAAAACCGTTTAACTCGCATATCGTTGTGGTATAATTATTCGGCATCGCGGCAAAGCATCTGGCGGATGTCCCAAAGAGGGGGGTGTCATTTCCAGAGAATCCAGCCCATATGATTCCGGTAATATACGCCCGGTGCGCCACCGCGCACCGCCCGTGAAGATAGCGTTGCGAGCCGCTGCAGCCCTGCTGCTCCTGATCCTTGTCGTAGGCGTAACGGTGGGCGGGGACATCGGCCGCCTGACCGTAATCAACGAAACAGATCATTACGTTCACGTAATCGTTGACAGCGAACCGTTCCTCTACGTGCCCCCCGGCGCCGGCGCTACATTCGAAAAGAAAGGCTACTCCACCGTCATCGCGATAGTATTCTACTCGCCTGGCCAGGGAGTGTCGGGGACAGCCGAGCGCAAATTTGTGGTTGCCCCCTATGAACCTGCGTCGACAGGGTGCGCCTGGACAACGCTGGAGTGCACCACTTCTCCCTCCACCGGCGGGGCGGTCTCCTGGACCGTCACCGCCGACACACTTGCGGCGGCGGACGTGCTGTCGACTCCACCACAAGGAACGGGGTTGCGATGAAAACACGCGCCGCAGCAATAATCATCGTCGTATCGCTGGCGATAGTATTATCGGCCGCGCTGCCGGCTGCCTCCGACGGTTCCGAGGTCTCCATCGGCTTCGGAGCAGGCTACTTCTTTCCACTCGGGGACTGGAAGGCTCACCGGTACGCGGATATCGACCAGTTCGGGGGCGGCTTCACCTTCCAGGCCGACACCGAGATCAGGTTCACACGCCGTCTCGGCATGGCGATGATCGCGGGCTACATCAATCTCGATACGGGCGCGTGGGAGGACTACGCCGCGTCAAACGGCGATGCCGTCGACGCGTCCGCCTCTATCTTCTATCTGGGCGTCCAGTTCAAGCCTCACATCTGGGAGAACCGGCTGCACACGCTTGCGCTCATGCTGGGTCTCAACTACTGCTTCTCCTCCGGCCGCGAAACATTCCAGGGCAAGACCTACGACTACGACTTCATGAAAAACAGGTTCGTCTATCTGCTCGGCGCAGAATTCGACCGCGACATCAGCAGCAACACGGCGCTGATGGTGTCCGCCTCGGTACTTATTATTCCCGGGGGTATCGAATACGCAGACGGCCTTTCGTACGCGATAACCGGCGTACCAGTGACAGCTGGAATCCGTTACCGCTTCTGAGGAGTTCCGTGCTCCTGAAGGGCGGGGTGCAGCCCAAAGCTTCAAACAGGAATAACCGGACGGAGGTTCTGTTTCCGGAGGTACAGACATGCGAGTTGCAGCAATTGTCTTCGCGTTTATCGTCTTGTTTTCCGTGCATAGTAATGCCGAAAACAAGGATGAACTGAAAGAGGGCGATCACCTTCGCATTCGTATGACAGGTGCAAAGGACAAATATGTATTGGATCGTGTTGGCCCGGATACCTTGTATGTGTATCGCGAACACGACAATGAATTCCAGCAGATAGCCTTTGGCCAGATCGAGAAGGTAGAGGTCAAGGTTCCCAGGTCATCAGGATCCGGCGCATTACGAGGGGCTGTAATCGGTGGTGGGATCGGAGGACTCATAGGTATGTTGTATGCCGTAGCTACCTGGGATGATGTCAATACAGATTGCGGTCAATATGATGAGTTATGCAGCAATACCGCCTCCGGACTAAGATTCATGGGCGCTGTAGCGGTCTTCGGGATGCCCGGGATGCTGCTCGGCGCGGTCATAGGGGCGGCTGCCCCTGGAGAGCACTGGCAACAGATCGACCTCGCGGCTGGAATGAGCCTGCGCATCGATTCCAGAAGCACGCTGCTTATTCAATACTCAAAATCGTTTTAATGCTCCACCTGCCCGCTGGCCGGCGGGCTGTTCGAGAAAAATCACTGCCCGGTGTAGTGCTGGATCACTCCGCGCTCTCCGACGGCATAGATGTTCGTGGCGGAGCTTCCCCAGATCCCGAGCAGCGTCTGTGTCGTCGGATTGATCATGTCTTTCCAGCTCGAGCCGTCGAACCGCATGATCCTGCGCGAGTACCCGGCGCAGTAAATATCGGTCGCAGACGTCCCCCAGATATCCTCCAGGCGCCCTCCCGTCCCATCGTTCTGCATCGGCTCCCAGGTGGAGCCGGTGTAGGCCAGGATCAGGGAGCTGAAGGTGGTGACGAACACCTCGGTGCTCGATGCTCCCCAGACGCCGAGCAGTGCGTACGACGTGTTGCTCGTCATCGTCTCCATCGTCGTGCCATCGTAGTGCCGAATCCTCCCCGTGTCGCCCACGAAGAACACGTCGTTCCAGGCCGTCCCCCAGACGGCATGTGTCACTATGCCGCCGAGGCCGACCGTTTCCCATGAAGAGCCGGTATAGTGGTACGCGTTGTGTCCGAGTCCCACCGCGTAGATGTCGTCCGGACCGCTCCCCCAGATACCGAGGAATCCCACCGGAAGATCGTCCTCCACGATGTTCCAGCTCGTCCCGTTGTAATGGACGATGACTCCCACGCTCGTGGAGTATTCGCGCCCCACCGCGTAGACGTTGTCAGGCCCCGAACCCCACACACCGTACAGGGATTTGTCCGAAGGGTTCGTCATGGTCTCCCAGTTAAAGCCGTCGTAATGCCTGATATCACCGCCGACAACGAAGATATCGTCCGCCGAGCTGCCCCAGATGGCCCGCCATGTATAGTAGCTGTTGCTGTAGATCTGCTCCCAGGCAAACTGCGCGTCGCCGGTGCACAAAACGCTCCCGCACGCGGTCACTCCCGTGGTGATCGTGCATGTGTGGGTCCCCTCATCCGCCGGCTCGAAACGCACCGTCACGACCACCGAATCGCCGCCGTCGAGCGCGAAGGCTCCTCCTCCCGAGACGATGCTGTAGTGACCGCAGGTCTCGGCGACGTCTCCAGTGAGAGTGCCGCTGCGGGTGTTCCTGATGGTGAAGCTCAACTCGGGGTCGCCGCCGACAGCGACCGTCCCGAAATCGAGCGCGCCGGGCAATACTTCGCACTGAGGATCTTTCGCGGGGGAGACCGGATCGTCATCGCCGCAGGAAACGAGGGCCATCAACGGGATGAGAAAAAGAACTGCCATTCGGGCACGCGATCGAACAGGGAATGAAACCATGGGAACACCGCCTTTTTAAAAGGGCATGACAGTACGCGCGGCGACAGAGCTCTCATTCTCCGAAGCGCCGGCGATACACGAAATTTGCGATGTCTGGATAAGCAGTTCGCTGATTAAACCCTAAATAAGGATTTTCGGGATGTAAAGGAAATTTGTTTCATCCCCGGCAGGTCCACGGTCTGCAATCGGACCGAAGGGTACCTGTTGCATTGCAAAGAGCCCGCCGGCCGTTTGGCAAGCGGGCCCTTCGATGTTTGCAGAACTGTAGCTAGAAGTAGTATCGCGCGCCGATCGCACCCTCTAAATCGAAATCTGTGTCCGGTGTGATATCGAAGATCGGAACAATTTCACCAAACAGATCGAACGGATGGTTGGCGAACTCATACGCGATGCCGACAGGGATGCGAATACCTAAAATATCGTCGGCATTGTCCCTCAGCGCAAACCGGCCGCCGATACCAAAGAACACGGGCAGCTGACCTTTGCTTACCTTGATCAATTCGTATCGGTGATAGAGGTAATCAGCCTGGATCTGCAGATTATTGTTCCCGGAGAGTGACCAGGCCACAGCAGCGTCGATTGCATTCGATCCTGAAAGGAAAAGCTTGGCGCTGACTCCGGTCGGTTCGCCGATGATGATTCCGAGCCCGAACGGGCCTGTGTCATGATCCGCCTTCGCGGCCGGTGCGGCAACGACCATGCCGACAAGAATTGTAACAACTATAGCGAATCGATACACAATTTGCCTCCTGGTATCGTCTGGGCCAATAAGTAAATCAGCCGCCGAAGCGACCGATCGGAACCACGCCAAACATGCTACCTCGTTGTTGGGAGTATCACGAGATTTGGCAAAACAATAATAGTTATTGCTGGATATAGAGTCAAGCCCTCAACGCAGGCTCAGGGAGGACACGGCAGGGGGACATGGCACGAAAAGCCATAAACGTTTACTTCATCACCCAACCCTCACAACCGAATTCAACGAGCTTTGCGCAACAGCTCTTCCCGGACAGCCTTACACTTCTGTCAGGGTATAGTTATATCCCGCCTCGAAGCCGGCACCGCCGTCGAGATATCTTTTTATATACTGGCCGCAGTTCGAGCCTATATGGTTCTCCTCGAGCTCACCTATCGAGATCAGCACATCGTAGCCCGCTTCACGCAGGGGCGCGGTGATGCTCTCAGGCTCGATCCCCTCGATTATCGACGACCTGACCCCGCTTCGGTCGGCCTCGCAGGTCGGGTTGACAGGCGTCATCTTGATGAGGAACTTCTCCGGGTCGAAATGGCGCGAGAGGACCTCCACCTCCAGCGGCATCCCCTCGGCCAGGGCGAAATTCAACGTGATCTTCCTGCCTCCCTCGACGAAGAATCTCTCGCCGTAGCGGGCGATCTCCCCGAAATCCCATTTCTTCGGAGGCATGAGCCAGTCGCGTCTTTCAGCGTCGGTCGTATGGAGCGAGAACTGCAGCTGGAACCGCCCCTTGTATATTCCCCTGCCGATATCGAGCAGCCTCTCGAAGAACTCCTCGCTGCCGGCCGGGGCTATGGTCGAGAGGGCGGGCATCAGGCCGGGGGCGTCGTATCGCAAGGGAAGCCTTTCGAGGACATCGAGGACCGCGTCGTTCAGCGCCGGCTCGCCCATCCTCGCAAGCTGTACCTTGAACTTCCCCGCCGGCACGCGGCGGTCGGGGTAACGGCGATCGATCATGTAGTCGGTCTGGAAGAGGATCTCGCCTGAGGTGAGTTTCCCGTAGTACGACCCGCCTGCGTCGCAGAAACGGCAGCCGCTCGGGCATCCGAACAGGGTCGAGACGATAAGCACCCACTTTTCCTCGCGCGGCAGAGGAGGCTCCACCGATTCGACGAACTCGACGTGCCTGCCCCCTTCCGCCTCGGCGATGTATACCCTCGCGATCTCGTCGCTACCCGTCCAGGCCTTTACTTTCATATATCTCCATGGCAGCGCGCACTCCGTCCCCGACGGCGATCGCCGTCTGCCTGTACATGCCGCTTATAACGTCGCCGGCGAACCGCAGTCTGCCGTCGGCTGTCAGCTCGTCGATCATCTCCGTGAGCCCGGGCAGAAACGCGATCTCGCGTGGCACCCTGCCGATCGCCGCTATGACATGATCGGCAGTCATCCTGTTGTGCGATCCGCAGCCTCCCCCGTACAACGAGAGGGCGAACCGTCCATCGTCCTCTTTTGATATCTTCTCGACCGAAACGATATCGAGCACCGTTATCCTCTCGCTCTCGCCGACGCGCCTCAGGAGCGCGGCGTTGCAGCGGGGCCTCTCTCCCCTCTGCATGATCACGATGTCGTTCTTCTTCGACAGGGTCAGGGCGCAGTCGAACGCAGCGTCGCCCGCTCCGATGATCGCCACCGACCTGCCGGCGATATTCCTTATCTCGCCGACGCCGTAGTCGATCCCGTCCTCCGTCTCCCGGCTGTCGTACTCTACGCCCTCGAGCGGGACGGGCCTCGTTCCGGTCGCGATGATCAGCCTCGAGAAGTCGGCCTCGCTTCCGGCCTGCACCCTGAAGACGCCGGCGGCATGATCGACGGCGAGCACCTCTTCGGGAAAGACGACCGCCTCGCTCGCCTCAAGGCCGGCGGCGAAGAGGGCCGCAAGATCAGGCCCCTCGATCCCTTTCGGGAACCCGGGATAGTTTTCGACGGTCCCGGCGCTGTAGAGAAGACCGCCCGGTGTGTCCGCCTCGTAGACGAACGGGCATATCTCGTAACGCGCCAGCTGCAGGGCGGCCGATATGCCGGCCGGGCCTGCGCCGATAATAGCGGTGTCGCTCTTTTTCATATCCGTTTCGTCTCCATCGTCGCGATCAGGCCTGAGCATGTGACAACGGAAGCCACGCCGTGAGAGAGGTTTAGCATCGATGCCGCGTGGAACTTCCTGTTGTACGTCGCTGTCCCGTCGGCCGGGACGAAGACGGCGAATCCCCTGACGAAGGCCGACCGCGCCGTTGTCTCGACGCAGAGATGAGTCATCACTCCGGTGACTACGACCTGCTCGGTGCCGGAATCCCGGAGAATCTCTTCCAGTGCGGTCTCATGGAATGCATCATACTGCGCCTTATCGACAACCACGGCAGAGAGCTCCTCGAGGGTGGGCTCAAGCGCTGCAGCGCTGCTCCCGGGCTCGAGGATGTCTTTCCACCAGGTCCTTATCATTCCGGCGTCATCATCGCTGTTCGAATGGCGGGTCATCAGAACAGGGCGTCCCGCTTCCCGGAACCTCCGGGCCAGATCGCACAGGGCCGGTACTATCGCCGTTGCGTCGGGCACGACGGCGTGCGATTCCTTATCGAGGAAGAAGGCCTGCATGTCGAGGATCAGCAGCGCCGCGCGGGATATATCGAACGCAGGGCCGCGTTCCGCTGCCTCAGGGATCAGCCTGCGGGCGTTCTCCTCTATATCGCCTGGAGTGAGATACCTTTCCTTCAACTCGTTTGAATGCTCCATATCAGACGGGCAGCTTCTCGAGGCCGTACCGCTTGGCCTCGGCCTCCATCAGTCCGGTCATGTGCGCGACGACGGCATCGTCCAGCAATTCCGGTTCGTGTTTCGACAGGAGCTTTTCTACCCTCTCGCGCGCCCTCTCCGGCGCGTCTTTCTTCCCCCTGGAACGCCACTCTTCGAGCGTTCCCCTGTCGATGACCGGATCGGGGAAGTATGCCTCCTTGCGGAACCACTTCGGCGTGTGGGGCAGGGAGAGGAACTCCTTCTTCGCAAGACCCTGTTCGATAAGCGGCATGGCGATCGGATCGTCGCGCAGCTCGATTCCTTCCATCAACCTCAGGGCCATTCCGCAGATCTCGTGGTCGAGAACGAGCTTCTCGAGGGACTGGCACGATTCGAAGTCGAGCATGCCCGGGCCCGAGATGTTGTTGACGCCCGAGACGGCGGCGAGTATCGATCCCATCGCCGTCTCCATGCCGGCCTGGTAGTCTACCCGCTTCGAGTCGCTCAGCCCCATATAGGCGTGCGTCGGGACGCCCAGGTGCTTGCCGATCTCGGCGTAGGCGCCGTCGATCATCATCGTCTCTACCGCGCCCATCGGGGTCGTTCCCTTGCGCATGTCGAAGCAGGCCGGCGAACCGCCGTAAATGATCGGCGAGCCTGCGCGGGCGAGCTGGTGTATCGTGATCCCGCTGAGATTCTCCGCGCAGTGCTGTGTTACCGCCCCGGCGAGCGTGACGGGCGAGGTCGCCCCGGTAAGCGGCATCGAGACGAGTTCGGCGGGAAGGCCGGTGCGGGCGCAGTCGATCAGCGCCTGGCACGTGAGTTCGCTCCACATCAGCGGGGGCGAGGGGCAGCAGTCGAATATGGCGATCGGTTTATCCATAAGCGTATCGGCGTTACCGGAGACCGCGGCGAGCATCTCGTGCATCACCCTGAACGCCTCGACCTTGAAGGTGCCGGTAACGATCGGTTTGATCGAGTTCTGCAGGCCGAGGAAGACCCTGTACCTGTCCGCTATCTCCTCGGGAACGTCGCCGGGAATGAGCCCGGTGCTCTGAGCGGCGTAATTCGGGAGGGCATCGGTGAGGCGCGCATACTTTATCACATCGGCCGTGACCGGAATCCTCGCGTCGTTTATATCGGGGTCGAATATCCGCAGCGCCGCCGAGCCGGGATTGAAGTGGATCCTGTCCTCCCCGAGGTCCATCGCCACCTCGCCGCGGCGGTCGTAGACGAGTATCCTCGAGGGCGTGGTCTCGAGTGCCTTCTCGACGACCGGCGAGGGTATCATCACCCGGCCGCCAGCTACCCTGGCGCCCGCGCCTGTGAGCAGCTCTATCGCCTCTTCGTTCTCGACGAAGACACCGATCTTCTCGAGTATCTCCATCGCCTCGGCGACGATCTTTTTCCTCGTTTTCTCGCCGAACCATGTAACGCGCGGGGTCATGCCCATCTCGCATGCTCCTTCCGTATTCGTCGGGTTCTTATTCTATGCGCCTGTACGGACAGGTCTCCATGTCGCAGTTCCTGCAGGAGCTCTCGCTCCGGAGCCTGACCGGGTCTTCCGCTATGTGCACGGCGAACGATACCGATTTGCGCGGGACCATCATGCTGCTTTCCGTGAGCGTCACGCCGATCCTGTCGGCCGGGACGAGTGCAAAGAGCGCTTTCTGCTCCTTGACATCCCAGCCGCCGTATCCGGGGCTGGCCCTGCACGAGGCCTTCAGCCCCTCCGCCGCAGCGGCCTCGTCGATACGGTCGTTCGCGTAGCAGGCAACCGCCTCGGCCGCCGCCGAGCCGATCGCATCGAGCACTACGGCGGCGAGCATGTCCCCATCCTTCGACAGCGCCGTCACCCTTTCCTCGAGGGCCGGCCCTATCGTGCAGACGCAGAAGGCGACCTTCTCGAGGTCGGTGAACATCTCCGAGCCGGGCAGGTCGGCCCCTGCCGCGGTCACGCAGATCGCCCTGGGCACCATCAGGCCCCTCGCCTCCTCGAGCGCGGCCTCGCGGGCTTCGGAGATCTTCCCCGCCGCCGCGGCGGCGGGCACCCCTGTCCCCTCACCGTTCTTCCTGCCGAGAAGCCTCGAAAGTTCAGCGCTGTCGGGCTCTATGTCGAATCCCTCGAGGATCACCGGTTCCATCTGACCTTCTCACATCCTGTCGAGCCGGGCCCTTACGGCCCTTATGAAATCGGGCGTCGTGCCGCAGCATCCGCCGACGGCGCTCGCCCCCGCTTCGACCATCTTAATCAGGTCGACGGCGAACGCTTCCGGATCCTGCCTGTAGACCGCCTTTCCGCCGGCCATCTCGGGCTTGCCCGCGTTCGGCTGGAAGAGAAGGGGCGCCTCGGTCAGGGAACGCATCTCCCCGGCGAGGTCTATCATCTCGCCGCTCGTCAAGCTGCAGTTCGCGCCGATTACGGCCGCTCCCTCGGCTACGAGGATCTCCGCCGCCTTTTCGGGCGAATCGCCCATTATAGTGAAATATCCCTTCTTCTTTCTCTCCATCGTCAGCTCGCAGACTACAGGCTTGTCGGAGACCTCCTTGACGGCTCGTATCGCCTCGACCGCCTCCCTGATATCGTACATCGTTTCTATTAAATACAGGTCGACGCCGCCTCGCTCGAGCGCCGCGGCCTGCTCCCTGAACGCGTTCCTCGCGGCATCGACGGAAAGGGTCCCCATCGGCGGGAAGAACTCACCAGTCGGGCCTATATCGCCGGCGAGAAACCTGCCCCCGAGGATGAACTCGTCGAGTGCCTGCCTCGCTATCTTCGCCGCCCTGATGTTCAGCGCGGCCGTTTCGGGAGCGCCGTCGCGGCATGACGCGGCGAGCTTGATCGAGGTCGCGCCGAAGGTGTTCGTCTGGATGACATCGGCGCCCGCCTCGAGATACTTCGTGTGTACGTCCAGCAGCACCTCGGGACGCTTGATGCTCCATTCGTCAGGCGCCTCGCCGTCGACGAGTCCGACCGCTATGAGCATGCTGCCCATGCCGCCGTCGAAGAGCATGACCCTTTCACGCAGTGCTTCGAGAAATCCGTTCATATCCCCCCAGGTCCTTTCCTGATCGCAGCCGTTATCCGGTCTTTCCCTTTGCCAGCGCCACTGCCGCGACCGCGTCGCCGGCGTAACCGTCTGCGCCGATCTCCGAGGCCCACTCGGCGCTGCAGGGCGCCCCGCCGACCATCACCCTGATATTTCCGAGCGACTTCGCCTCGAGCTGCTCTATGACCTTCTTCTGTCCCGGCATCGTCGTGGTGAGCAGGGCCGAGATGGCGATCCAGTCGGCGCCCTTCTCCTCGGCCGTCTCGACGAACTTCGCCACGGGGACATCGGCCCCCAGATCGGTGACCTCGAACCCGTTTGCGGCGAGCATCGTCGCCACGAGAGTCTTGCCGATATCGTGGATATCACCCTCTATCGTCCCGATGACTACATGGCCGAGCCTGTCCGGCCCACCCTCGCCGCCTTCGAGGGCGGGCCGAAGGATGCCCATCGCCATCTTCATCGCGTCGGCGCCGATGACGAGCTCGGGAAGGAAGAGCTCTCCCTCCTCCCACAGCCTGCCGACCTCGCGTATGCCCGCGACGAAGCCCTTGTTGATCACTTCGAGAACCGGCATACCCTTCTCGAGGGTCAGTTTCGCCAATTTCTCCGATCTTTCGGTGTCGCCGTCGATAATCGCCTGCATACATTCCTTGAGGTGTTCCTTCATCCAAAATCCTCCGTCTGTGTTTTCTTCATATCCGGCGCGTCGGCCGATTTATCATCATCCGCTTCAGGTATGTGCGTAGATTTTGGAGTATATCAGATTCGGCGTGATAACAACCAAAAAAAGGGGGAAGCCCGGGGCATATACTCACTCCGGGCTCCCAGCGACGAAACTTCAGGGGGTGCGGCCGGGCACCACGGCAATCTCCTCAGAAAACCTTACCCCCTAGAAGGCCGACCAGACTCTTCGGAGGCGGCGCCCGGCCAAAAATCAGTTCGCCGCAAACTTCTTCTCTATCTCGAACACGGGCACGATGTCGACGGGCAGGCGTGCCTTTCTGAGCTTCAGCAACGACGCCTCGACATCGGAGTCCATCTTTCCGTACTTTTCCAGAAGTCCCTTCGCCGCTTCGTAGTCACCGAGGGCCTGGATCATCAGGATCTTTTCGGAGAGATCCTTCACGGCGCCGCGCGTCCCGCCCAACTCGACGGACCAGCGCCCGCTATTCGGGTCGAAGGAGTAGACTCCCTTCTCTCTCATGTAGTTGAAGATGACCATGTTCGCCCTTCCGTGCGCTGACTCTGCGCCGAAACGGACGGAGCGGAAGAAACCGGCGAGAAATGTGACCGCCACGTCCTTTTCAAGCTCGCGGCCGAAAAACCCCTCATCGATAAGATAATAAATGTTGTGCTCGCCCACAATATCAGCTTTCGCTTCCTCGATCGCCGAGTGGGCCTCCTTCATTGCCTTCTGCGCGGTCGTCTCGGTGCCGTCGGCGAGGGTGATCCTGCCCGGCCCGAGGCCGTGGGAGAACTCGTGAAGCAGGATGTGATTGTAGTAGGCGTCGAAGGTCACATGCCCCAGCTGGTCCTCGGCGATGAGCAGCCCGGCAATAGGCATGAGGATCTTGTCGAATTTCGCGTGGATGATATTGCGGAGCATGACCTTCTTGCTTCCCTTGGCCTCGTGCACCCTCTCGTCGTTGGGCAGGTTGAAGGCGAGGGTCTGAACGCCGGCCTTCGTGTCGCCGGCGGAGAAGACCAGGTCGACTACCGAGATCGGCGACTCTGTCCCGCGCTCGAGATTCTTGTGCTCGTCGGGGATGGGGAGGTTCTTCTCCATCTTTATGAGATATTCCTTCAGCCCGTCGAGGCGCACGCTCTCCTTCGGGTCGCGGATGCATACGAAGGCCTCGAAGGCGGCCTTGTAGTTGAAGAGGTTGTCCTCGTAGACCTCGTACGGGCCGATCGTGACGTCGATCAGGTTGCCGGTGACATCCATCCAGTCCATATCGCTCTCGAAGTAGTCGTTCGAGCCGAAGGCGGCGGCGCGGGAGCCCAGGAACTTCGCCAGCGATTCGTTAGCCGTGAGTTCGGCGGCCCGGAGCAGATACCCCGCCGCTTCGTCGAGGAACTTCTTGTACTCCGTTGAGTAGGGAATTGCTTTGAGCTCGCCCGCTTTCTCCCCCCGCCTGATCACGGTGAACGTTCCCTCGAACGCCTCGCGGTCGACGGCACGCTTCGCGATCCAGTCCTCGAACTCCTGCTTCGTCATGTCGGTCGGGTAGAACTCCGCGCCGTCCGGTTTCTGCAGCTTCGAGATGAAGGGCTCATTTCCCTCTATGCGGTCCCACGGGCCGAAATTGATCTTGAAGAATTTGAACTCTTTCATCATGTCCTTGCTGATCAGGGCCTTGCGCAGCTCGACGTTCCCCTTCCAGACCTGCCTGAGAAAGATCTCGTCCATTACGACGGCCGCCCTGTAGATGTTCTCCAGCGCGGCTGTCTCGTTCTTGTCGAGAAGCTCCCAGGGCACC
>JAUWMD010000219.1 GCA_030613345.1 Candidatus Krumholzibacteriota bacterium | reverse complement strand
CACCAGAGCTGCCGCGATATGCACCAGTCCCTGATGTTCTCCATCCAGCTGAGGTAGATATTCTTCCATCTCTCGGGGAAAAATACGATCTCGCCCTTTTTCACGGCATCGATTGCCGGTGCGGCGAGGCTCTCCATCCTGAGGAACCACTGCTTCGAGACGTATGGCTCTATCAGATTGCCGCACCGGTCGTGATGCCCGACCGAGTGGCGGTAATCCTCCGTCTCCCTCAACAGCTCCTGCCGCTCGAGTTCCCCGAGGATCGCCTTGCGCGCCTCGAATATGTCCATACCGCTGTATTCGCCGGCACGCTCGTTCATTCTGCCCCTGGAATCGATGACGACGAACGGGTCGAGCCCGTGTCTGAGGCCGATCTCGAAATCGGTCGCGTCGTGAGCGGGCGTGACCTTCAGGAATCCGGTGCCGAACTCGGGATCGACCGCCTCGTCGAGGATGATCGGGATCTCCCGGTCGGCAAGCGGCAGCCTGACAGCCCTGCCCTCGAGCTCGGCCGCCTTCTTGTGCTCCGGACTCATCGCGACCGCCACATCTCCGAGCATCGTCTCGGGCCTCGTCGTGCCGACGACGACCTCACCCGACCCGTCGGTGAAAGGGTAGGCGATGTACCAGAGTTTCGAATCTTCCTCGCGGAACTCGACTTCCTCATCGCTTATCGCCGTGCCACAGTGGGGGCACCAGTTGACTATATATCTTCCCCGGTATATCAGTCCCTTCTCGTGCAGGCGTACGAAGACTTCCCGAACCGCCCTCGAGACTCCCGGATCGAGAGTGAACGCTTCGCGCGACCAGTCGAGCGAGGCTCCGAGACGACCGAGCTGCTCGACTATCCTGTCGTGGTATTTCTCCTTCCAGTTCCAGCACTCCTCGAGGAACTTCTCCCTGCCGAGCCCGGTCCGCGACGCCCCTCTCTCCACGAGGGAGCGCTCCACGACGTTCTGCGTCGCTATACCGGCATGATCGGTGCCGCTGAGCCAGAGAACCTCCCGGCCGGTCAGCCTCTTCCACCTGCAGAGGATATCCTGCACGGTGGTGCCGAGCGCGTGCCCGACGGTGAGCATCCCGGTTACGTTCGGAGGGGGCAGAATTATGCAGTATCCCGGATCCACGGAGGCGGCGTCGGCGGTGAACACTTCCGCGCCGGCCCATGCATCGCTCCACTTCTTCTCTATATTATCCGGTTTATAGACCTTTTCGAGCATCCTCTCTCCTTGCTGCGCGGCCTGATGTCCTCGGGAATACATCAATCTAACACAGCTTACGGCGCCGGTCAATATCAGCCCCGGAGGGTAAACCAGATGACGGCCACCGTACCCGCGGGGATAAGGTACCAGGAGAACCGGTAGAACTTTCCCCTTCCCAGAATCCAGACGAGCAGCCTCAGGGAGACGTACCCGCTCGCGAACGCAACCGCCGCCGAGGCGACGAGAGCGGCCAGCTCGCCTCCCGTCAGTCCCGGCCCGGCCGATACCGACTCGAGCAGCAGGGCGCCGATGATCGCGGGGATCGAGAGCAGGAAGGAGAACTCCGCCGCTGCGGAGAAGCCTAGCCCGCAGATCATCGCCGTCGTGATAGTCAACCCGCTCCGCGAGCAGCCTGGAAGGATCGCCACCGCCTGAGCGAGACCGATGAGGATCGCGATCTTCCACCCGATTCGAGATGCACCACTCCTCCCCCTTGACAGCAGCAGGTACAGTCCCGTGGCTACGAGGCATGCGGAAGCGAGCACGGGCGATCCGAACGCCGCCGTTACCGGCCCGCGCAGGGTGAGGCCGATCACCGCGGCGGGTATCGATCCGACCGCTAACAAGCCGATATAGCCGATCTCCTCCCCGACATTTCCCTCCGCGCTGAATCCGGAACCGATCCAGGCGGCAAGCGACCGGGCGAGCCCCGAGAGACGCTTCCGATAATAGACGACCACTGCGCCGAGGGTGCCTGCGTGCACGGCGGTCTCGAAGAGGACGTCCTCGCCGGACCTGCTCATTCCGAGCAGCACGCCGCCGATCACGAGATGGCCCGAGGAGCTCACCGGCAGGAATTCCGTAATACCCTGCACGATAGCCAGCACGATCATCGATATGAATTCACTGTGCAATACACTGTCCTTTTCCCCGGCGGACGAACCTCTACCCGGATCCGAGGTAAAACGCCGCCACTCCGAAGAACATGCCTATCTTGAGCAGCAGGCTCACGGCAGCCGGCGACCTGCGTTTCGCGCACAGCGCGCATGATACAACAAGTACCGGCACGACCGATAGCAGCATCGTGACGAGATAACCCTTTCCGTAGGTGCCGCTGATGTACGGCACGGGAACTGAGATCGTCAGCAGCGCGAAGATGATCGCCGCAGTTGTGAGCGCAGGGCCGGTTCCCGATACTGCGGGAACCGTCCTGGCACCGCATTCACTGTCGCCCGCCAGGTCCTCCGCATCCTTGACCAGCTCCCTGCCAAGCACGAAGAAGAAGGTGAACACTGCGGGGACCGCCCCCGCAGCGGTGTTCCCCGCAGCGAACGCTCCCAGCAGGAAAGCGCTCGATACCACGGCCGCGACGAGGATGTTCCCGACCAGATATATCCTCTTCGCCTTCCACGAATATAGATGAAGGAGAACGGCCCAGGCGGCGATCCACCACGACTGCGCTGCCGGCAGCCGCGTCATGCAGGCGGCAAGGGCGACCAGAAGAGCGGCGTAGAGCGCCACGGCGGCCCGCGGCGTGACCCCTCCCGAAGGAATCGGCCTGCGCGGCTTGTTGATCGAATCTATATCGAGGTCGTAATAATCGTTGATCACGTTACCCGCCGCCGTCGCGACCGCCGTCGATAGCAGGAGACAGACCGGCCACGGGCTCCCTCTTCCGGCTATGGCATAGCCGGCGGCAACGGACAGGGTGGCCGCGGCGATATTGTGCGGCCGGATGAGCAGAAATGTCTTGAGAAGGGTCAGCATCAGAAATCCCAGACGAGTGAGAGGTGACCGAATCCCTCGTCCCTGTCATCGCCGCCTCCCGACACCGCGGCTATCCCCCCCATCGCCTCGAAGAACGACCCCCGCCCGAGATCGATCCTCAGAGAGGCGGCGTATATCCGCTCGTCGGTCACTTCGCCGCTGGGAAACGGAGGGTCGGGATCTTCGCTCCATTCCCACTGCCTCAGGTCGTTCCCCTCTCCCCTCCTGATCCACGCTCCCTCGAGGGAGAGCAGCGCTCTCGGATGCAGGGGCGTCGATATACTCAGAAACCACTTGTCGGCGTCGGGGCCAAGCTGGTCTCCGATCATCGTATTGACCGTCTTGTCGCCGTTTCCGGTGACGTAAGCCGTCAGCAGGCTGTCTTTGTGGGAGTATGTATAGATGTCTAGCCTCGTGTACGAAGCCCGTATCTCGACATCGTGCCCCCAGGGCATGACCAGCGCATCGGCACGCACGGTCCAGCCGAGCTTGTTCGGAGCGGGAGGATCGCTCTCGTACTGGAGGTCGTCGATGAGCAGCTCGCCCGAGAGGATCAGCCCCTTCGTGACGGGTACCTTGAGGTCGACCGACCAGAGGATGTTGTCGTCTCCCTTCTCGTTGTACTGGTTCGCGTAGAAGGCGCCGAAGGGGATCAGGTAGGCCCAGTCGAATTCCCTGTTCGTGTAGAGCACGGTCTCGCTGATGCCGGCGTATATCCTCGCCGGGAGCCTGATCTCGAGCCTGTGCCCGGCGAGTCTCCTCGGAGAATACGAATCAAGGAGGGCCTGGAAGGTCCTCAGCGTGAACCTCCCCATCGATATATCGAACGCGAGATGGTCGTGAGAACGCGCCGCCGAAGACATGAGCAGCCCGGCCGGACTGTCCGGCCCCCACTGGATGTAGTCCCTGCCGAGCTGCAGCCTCCACTTGCTGCCGGCGAAGGCGACATAGCCCCGCGCGTACTCGGAGGGGATCCCCCTCCAGCTCTGGACCCTCGTATAGAAACCTTCCTCTTCGTCCTCTTCCCTCTCGGGCCCTATCCTGACGATATAGTCCGCCTCGAAGGTCACCGCGCCGCCCATCCCGAGAAGAAACGTCGGGATGAAGAGCCCGTTCGCCTCCCCGTCATCATATTCGACGCGCTTGACGATGGCTCCTCCAGCGGCCAGATCTATCGTGAAGAATCGCTTCCCCTCCCGGATGGTCCAGACCGGACGATCCTCCCTGTCCTCCGGAGAGTCCTCCATCCCCTGGAACTCGGAGCGCAATCTGCCGAGGAGGAACTCCTGGCGCGGTGTGAGATCGACGTCCCCGCCCTTCATCGACCGGAGTATCCTGTCGACATAGGTCTCAGCCTCCGACCTCGAATACGGAGAGGCCGGGTCGAGATCTACAAGGCCGAGCATCTCGAAACTTCTCAGTGCCGGATATATCCAGCTCCGCGGCGGAATCGTCTCGTCAGAGGAAAAAACGGTTGCCGGCAGCAGGAAAAGGGCCGCGACAGCGACGAACATGGCTGCGGGG